>CAZALQ010000253.1:0-2669 GCA_964485605.1 uncultured Oscillospiraceae bacterium | reverse complement strand
GCGCGCGCAATATCACCTGTATCGTCATCGCACGCCCCGTCGAAAACGACGCGGGCGTTTCCCCTGAACAGGCATACTCCAAAATCATGCAGATAAGGAGCTCGCTATGAGAATCCAGATAGTCGGCATCGGCATGGGCAACGTATCTTCTATGACCATGCAGGCCGCGCAGGCCATTCAACAAGCCGATGTGCTCGTCGGTGCGCAGCGCATGCTCGAAAGCGCGCAGGACGCGCGAAAAGCGGCGGGCATAGAAGCCGCTGCAGAGCTGAAGGCCATCTCGCCGAATGCCATCGCGAACGCACTCGCGAACGCACTCGAAACGCAAGGCAACGCTGGACGCTTCGCCATCCTATGCTCGGGCGACACGGGCTTCTACAGCCTGGCGACGAGCGTCACGCGCACGATTCGCGAACGTCTCCCGCAGGCCGAGATCGAGATCATCCCCGGCATCACGACCGTGCAGTATTTCGCATCGAAGCTCGGTCGGCCGTGGCAAAGCGTCGCACTCGCAAGCGCGCATGGCAAAACGTGCAACGTGCTGGGCATGGTGCTTTCAAACGAGCAGGTATTCCTACTGACAGGCGGCGAACTGACGCCGCAGACGATTATCCGGGAACTCTCGGACTGCGGTCTGGGCACGTGCGACGTCGCCATCGGCGAGCGCCTCTCATATGAGGATGAGCACATCACGATTGGCACGGTCGCCGACCTCGTCGGGCGCGAATTCGACTCACTGTCAGCGATTTGGATTTCCCGCGGGCCGCTGTGCGATAGCGAAGTCGCCCCCTACGTTGGCTTCCCGGGCATTCCCGACGAAGCGTTCATCCGCGGCAATGTGCCGATGACCAAGCGCGACATCCGCGCGCTGTGCACGTCGAAGATGCGCGTTGCGCGAGACGAGGTCGTTTGGGACATCGGCGCGGGCACCGGCTCGATTGCCATCGAGGCAGCATGCATGCAGCAATCCGCCCGCGTGTACGCCATCGAATTCAAGAGCGAAGGCTGCGAGCTCATCAGGCTGAACCGCGCACGATTCGGCGCTTACAACGTCACCGTCGTGGAGGGACGCGCGCCCGAGGCGCTCGCCGACCTCCCCGCACCCGATGTCGCTTTCATCGGCGGAAGCACGGGCGGCTTACCGCAGATCGTCGATACGGTTCTCGCCGCAAATCCGCATGCACGCATCGTCATCTCTGCCATCACGCTCGAAACCGTCGCGCAAACGCAAACGCTGCTCGCCGAACTCGCCGAGCGCGGCGCAATTGACGACTACCAGGCAACCCAGATTTCGGTTGCAAGCTCGCGCAAAGCGGGTCGCTACCATCTCATGACCGCCGAGAACCCGATCTTCGTGTTCGAAGCGCGCGGCGTCGCCGTGCAGAATTCGGCTAGCTCGTGCGCTTCCTCTCAGCCCGTTGAACCCGCATGCGCTTCCGCCGACGGCGCACCCGCGTCCCTGCAGGACGCGCCCACGAAGGTAACGGACGCGTGAGCCCGATGAGCCTGTGCACCACACAGCGCATGCTCCTCTCGGCCGAAGCGAGCGGCTCGGGACAGACGACCGTCACGAGCGGTCTTTTGCGGTGCCTTGCACGCAAAGGCCTGAAGCTCGCCGCTTATAAATGCGGTCCCGATTACATCGACCCGATGTTCCACAAGCGCGTCCTCGACACGCCGTGCCGCAACCTCGACCTCTTCTTCTCGACGGAAGACGAGGTGTGCGCCCTTCTTGGCCAAAGCGCGCGCGAGGCCGACCTGGCCGTCCTCGAAGGCGTTATGGGCTTCTACGACGGCCTTGGCGGAACGACCACGCAGGCAAGCGCCTATCATCTGGCGAGAACGACGCAGACGCCCGTCATCCTCATCGCCGACGGGCGCGGCACATCGCTTACCCTGGCATCGGTCATCAAGGGCGTCCAAGAATTCCGCGAGCATGCCAATATCGCGGGCGTGATCGTCAACCGCTGCTCGAAGAGCGCCTTCTCGCTCATCGCACGCATCGTCGAAAACGAGTGCGGCATACCCGTTTTGGGGTACATCCCGATTGAGCCCGAGGCCGCGCTCGAAAGCCGGCATCTGGGTCTTGTCACCGCAGGCGAGGTCGCGGATCTGCAGGAACGCATCGATAAGATGGCCGACCTGCTCGAAGCTTCGGTGGACATCGACGCCCTCATAGCCATCGCACGAAACGCCACGCCGTTCGAGTTCGAACCGCTGCCAATCGAACCGGTCGTAACGAATGCGCCCGTCATCGCCGTGGCACACGACAATGCCTTCTGCTTCTACTACGAGGAGAGCCTCGAGCGCTTGCGTCAGCTTGGCGCAGTGCTCGTCGATTTCTCGCCTCTGCATGATGCTGCGATTCCCGAAAACGCGGATGCACTCTACTTGGGCGGAGGCTATCCCGAACTCTCCGTGAAGGAGCTTTCCGAAAACGAGTCGATGCGCGCATCGGTCAAACACGCGCACGAGGCCGGCATGCCGATATTCGCCGAATGCGGCGGTTTCCTCTACCTGAAAGAGCGCCTGTCCGACATGGATGGCGCCGAGTGGCCCATGGCCAGCATCTTACCTGGTGGCGCGCATTACACAGGCAAGCTCTCGAGCTTCGGATACATCGATCTCACCGCAAAGGAGGCAGCTTTCGCTGCGCAGACTGGCGAAAC
>CAZALQ010000252.1:2256-2682 GCA_964485605.1 uncultured Oscillospiraceae bacterium | reverse complement strand
TAAGCTCTACTGCAACCCCTTCCCTGTTTAATAACTCAAGCATTGAAGACGAATAAGAAATATTGAGTAGAGTTGAACAAAGCGCGCTTCCGGCATATGCAAGTACCAGAGTGTTTGCCATGGTTCCCATTACATCTCTTCCGATTCTTATTCCGCTTTTGTATAGCTCTCCAAAGCTTAAATTCGGGCTTCTGAAGTGTATTTCAGACAGTGATGATGAAATATCCATCGCAACGTCCATAACGGCTCCTAAAGCTCCGATTACGGTCATTGCAAAAATCAATGCCTTTAAATCCAAGGTTTTTCCGTTACTTAAATACTGCAAATATACAGAATGTTCATCGATAATTCCGCTCATATGCATAAGCGTTGAAAGTATTACATTTGATAATGCGGCAATAAGTACTCCAAATGTGCAGCCAAGAA
>CAZALQ010000252.1:0-2246 GCA_964485605.1 uncultured Oscillospiraceae bacterium | reverse complement strand
TTGTAGTAATAGATTTATGACTTGGCCCGTTGGTTATCATCAGCGTCATAACGATCGTATATAAGCACGTAATGATTGACATTATATAAATGTTATATCCGCTGAGTATTGCCGGAACGAAGAAAACAAATACTGCCAATATTGTGAAACCTAAGGCTACAATAGTGTTAAAACCCTTTATTCGCCCGAATACGAGCAGTAATACAAGGAATATGATTCCAAGTATCATTATCTTGTCTATCCTGTAGTAATCGCCGAAAACCCATGTATCATCTGTTGTATATGCATTTTTATATAGGGTAACGACATCACCGACTTGTACTTCTTCATCCTGATAGGCATTAAAACTATCGATTTGCTGATATGCAAGTACCATCTCCCCTTTACTTTCTCCCTTGAGGATCTTTGCGTAAAAGAGCTGAGTTTTTGATTGATAATCAGTGCCTGCGATGGAATTATCAATTAATTCTCCAAGTTCAGTTATTTTGGCAACTACAACAGTATCTTCTCCCGTAAATATTTCCAGATCTTTAGAAACAAGTTTGTTTCCGAAAACGAAGAACAATATGGAGAAAATAACTGTAACAGTCCAGGCAATAATATGATTTCTTCTTTGTTTTTTCTTAAAAATATTCATTTTTAAACCAATTCAGATAAACTGACAAATTCTCTGTCAACTATTGTATATAAGTCAATCCTTGTTACTCTCGCATTTTCAGATTTAAACTCAATATTTGAAAATCTGAATAATGACTCAAGCAGATTGATTGGATTTAATGTTTCATTTGATGCGCATCTAAGAAGCATGTATATGGACTTTTGCTCATCATTTTTTAGTATTGAATAAACAAAGGATTTTACAGATTTTTCAACCATGGATTTTGTTTTTTTGTCTCTTTTCATTACGACAATATCATTTTGATTTAAAAAACTATCTATATTGATTCTTTCAAAGTCCACAGCATTCAAAGGATATGAAATAACATATCTGGCTGCATCAGTCAGCTTAGAAACATTGCTGATTTTATCATCGATTTCTTTGCAGGAATAAAAGGCTATTCCCTCAGGCATAGATGCATTTAAAAGAGATAATAAATCATCCGGTGCATATTCCCTGCCGGTTGATATCTCAAAATATTCGCTTTCACTTTCAAATCCAAGAGAAAGAGGCTGAACGATGTTAATGCGTTCATGGGGATTGAAACCGTTTGAATAAAGGACATCGATTTCAGCTTTTTTGATTGCTCTTCTGAAAAGCCTACCAAGATCGAGGTGGGATAAAAAGCGCATATTGCCTTTTTTATTAAAGCGAAGAAGATACTTACTCATAAATACCTCCCCATTTGCATTCGGTATATTTGTTGATCCCGCATCCGTTGCATCCGTAGCGGCAGTCTTTTGTTGTTTCTTCTTTTAATGATTTCGAATATTCTTTTTTAAGATAATCCTTTGTCACTCCGCAATTTATATGATCCCAAGGAAGCTCTTCATCAAGATCAAATCCTACCAGAGCTTTATAGTTTCTGTCTATACCAAATTCGGGAAGGATCTCCTTCCATATATCCTCTTTAAAATGCTCAGTCCAGGCGTCAAAAGTACAGCCTTTTTCATGTGCCTTTAACAGAACCTGGCATAATTCTCTTCCGCCTCTTGCAAATATTGCTTCGAGAGAAGATGTATAGCTGCCATGATAATGAAGAGTTACGCCTTTGATTTTAGATATCTTTTCTCTTAAATACTGATGCTTTTTTTCAAAGTCTTCCGGACTGTCCTGAGGACACCACTGAAAAGGTGTGAAAGGTTTAGGTACGAAGTTTGAAACAGCAATATTAACGGAAAATCTTCCCCTTTTTCCTCCGTTCTTCTCTATTGCAAGATTCATTATCTTTTCAGCAAGAACGGCGATACCGTTAATATCTTCATATGTTTCTGTAGGAAGTCCTATCATGAAATATAATTTAACGCTGTTCCAACCGTTATCGATTGCTTGTGATACGGCATTGAAAAGGTCTTCTTCAGTAACATTTTTATTAATTACGTCTCTTAATCTTTGCGTACCTGCTTCACATGCAAAAGTAAGGCCTGTTTTCTTTACGCCCTGAATCTCTCTTAATAATTCAAAACTAAAATTATCAAGTCTTAAAGACGTAAGCGAAATACCTATTTGTATTGGTTTGCACTATTCTGACAGCTGGGATACCAAAGGACCGATTTGTGAGTAATCGGAACTTGACTTTTTCCATCAA
>CAZALQ010000251.1:0-2698 GCA_964485605.1 uncultured Oscillospiraceae bacterium | reverse complement strand
AACCGGCTCGTCCGACAGATCAGCCGTTCCTTATGCCTGTTGAAGACGTATTCACAATCACAGGTCGTGGAACAGTTGCTACAGGAAGAGTAGAACGTGGTGTCGTAAAGATGGGCGACGAAGTTGAAATCGTTGGTCTTTCCGATGAAAAGAGAAAATCTGTTGTTACAGGTGTTGAAATGTTCAGAAAGCTCCTCGATCAGGGCGAAGCTGGAGACAACATTGGTGTTCTTCTCCGTGGCGTACAGAGAACAGAAATCGAAAGAGGACAGGTTCTTGCAAAGCCGGGTACAGTACATCCACATACAAAGTTCACAGCAAACGTATACGTTCTGAAGCAGTCTGAAGGTGGACGTCATACTCCGTTCTTCAGCGGCTACAAGCCACAGTTCTATTTCAGAACAACAGACGTTACAGGTCAGATCGACCTTCAGGAAGGCACAGAAATGTGCATGCCGGGAGACAACGCTGTTATGACAGTTGAACTGATCACACCGATCGCTATCGAAGAGGGACTTCGTTTCGCTATTCGTGAAGGCGGCAGAACAGTTGCATCCGGAGTTGTTGACAAGGTTATCGAGTAGTCAATAATTTCACAAATATCAAAATCAAGAGGCTGCAAGATGCAGCCTCTTTTTTTGTGCAGCTAAAGTTGTATATAAATGTATAAATGGTATAATGTGATGTTTGGTAATAAAAATATTTGCAGATATGACTATAACATTAAAAGGCACAGAGAAAACTGAAGATTTTGGAAAAGAATTTGCTGAAAGCTTAGAAAAGGGCAGCGTGATCGCATTGATGGGTCCTTTGGGCGCTGGCAAAACGACTCTTTCAAAAGCTATTGCAAAGGGGCTTGGTGTAACGGAGACAATCACAAGCCCTACATTTACTATTGTTCAAGAATATGAAAGCGGAAGACTTCCCCTATCTCACTTTGATGTTTACAGAGTGCATGATGAGGAGGAGCTCTTTGAAATGGGATTTGAGGAATACCTTAATAAAGGCGGTGTTTGCCTCATAGAATGGGCAGACCTTATTGAAGATATGCTTCCCTCAAAGACCATAAAGATATATATAGATTACGGAGAAAATGAAAACGAAAGGGTGCTTACAATATGCTGATTCTTGCTGTTGAAACAACAGGCCCTGTTTCTTCTGTCGCATTAAACCGTGACGGAATAATTACAGAAATAAAAAATGAAGATAGCTATTCTCATCTTAAGCAGCTCATGCCAATGGTCAAGGAACTTCTTGATGAGGAGAATGTTAAGGGCGAAGACCTTGATGCAATTGCTGTATCTAAGGGTCCCGGATCCTTTACAGGTATCAGGATAGGAATGGTCTCGGCTAAAGGCCTTGCCCAGGTTTGGAATAAGCCAATAATTGAGGTGCCGACCCTTGCCACCTTTGCTTTTAGAGACTATACATGGGAGGAAGAAGGAAAGAAGTATCTTTACTGCCCAGTCATAGATGCAAAAATGCATCAGGTATATGCTGCCGCTTATGAGAAGAATAATAAGGATGCAATTGTGGATGGAGGTTCCTACTATATAGATGAATTTCTTTCCATGCTTGAAGAGAAATCTACAGGCTATGATGCTGTTATTTTCTTTGGCGATGGGTACGGGGTATATAAAGATGCAATAGACGATTTTGCACCTCTTCATGCAATAGCACCGGAAGAAGATTTATGCCAGACAGCTCTTGGATCTGCAGTACTTGGTGAAGAACTTTTTAGGGAAGGAAAACTTAAAAGCTGTTTTGATGCAACCCCTGAATATTTCAGACTTCCTGAAGCAGAACGCAAATTTAGGACAAAGAGTCTTAGGATTTTGCCGGCAGCAAAGGATGATTTAAAAGATATATCAAAGATTGAAGAATCTGCTTTTTCTGATCCATGGACAGAAAATATGCTTTTGGAAGATATCGAGAAGTCCGTTGAAGACAGCAGACTTTTATTCCTTACTGCAAAGGACCCTGAAAAAAAAGATGTTGTCGCATATATAATAGCTTTCCTTATTCCCGAGACCTTTGCTGAAATACAGAATATTGCTACATCTCCTGACAGAAGGCGTCAGGGCATAGCAAGGAAGATGATGCTGGAGGTTATTTCAAGGGCAAAGGAAGAAAAAATCAAGGAATTGGAGCTCGAGGTAAAGGACAGCAATACCCCTGCCATTTGCCTTGGGTTTGAAAGAAAGGGTTTAAGAGAAAAGTATTACCGGGACGGCTCTGATGCCGTACTTATGACAAAGAAACTTTAAGTTATGAAAGACGGAAAAATATTAACAATGGGAATAGAATCAAGCTGTGACGAAACAGCTATAGCCATCCTTGCAGACGGCAGGGATGTGCTTTCCAATGTGATCTCATCCCAGATATCAATACATACTGTATACGGAGGAGTAGTCCCTGAAATCGCATCAAGGCATCACTTAAATAACATACCCTTTGTCTTTAAGCAGGCTTTGGAAGATGCTAAGGTTAATCTTGATGAAATAGATGAAATAGGCGTCACAGCAGGGCCGGGTCTTCCCGGAGCTGTGCTTATGGGTGCGGCTTATGCAAAAGCAGTTTCTCTTGCATCCGGTAAGCCCTTAGTTGGAGTTCACCATATTCAGGGGCATATAATGGCAAATCTTATAGAACATCCTGAAGTAAAGCCTCCCTTTTTGTCCCTTGTTGTATCAGGAGG
>CAZALQ010000250.1:0-2712 GCA_964485605.1 uncultured Oscillospiraceae bacterium | reverse complement strand
TAGAGGCGATGTATGAAGAATTGCCAGTTCCGAAGAAAAAGAAAAAATAGATAAGTTCATTACAAGGAAGCAGTACAGTACGATACCGCCAACGGTGTATTCCCTTGCGGACAGGGGAAAGTCTCTGATTCCCGCATTGGAGTCTGTATATCAATGGGCGGATGAGCAGATGAAGAATGGATAATAGAAAAACTACTCTGTAGACATCCATTTAACGTTAACAAACATGAAAACTCTTCGGAAACAGTAAATAGCTGTCATAGCCTGCTGAACAGGTCAAACTTGATCTGATCATCGATCCATGATCTTTGATCTGCTTCATGTATCCTGTCACCGTCCATATATCCACCGATAAGAAAGGGTGAGTTTGGATCATGGAGTTGCCTGTTTGTAAGAATAGTGGATCTGTCATCATTAGCATAGCAATATCTGCAGAAATGCATACAGCTATTGTATGCACCTATATCACATGAAAGATAGCAAGAGCAAAGATCGCGAGCACCTTTCGTGCGGGGAGCTTTCAATTCCAGGTCAAAGGCCTTTTCATATATTTCTATTGTCGCGCAGCCGCTGCAGTCAGCGCCATAAGGAGAAAGCTCATCGCCTTCACCGCATGGTCTTACTATCATATTTTTTGACGATGCTATATCTATGATTCTTTTCCCGACCAGGAGCCTATCTTCTTTTGATATCTCTGAAACCTCGGGAAAATTTTTCTTAACCTTTTTGTATAGGTCGATAAAGCTGATAACAACAGCCTTTGTATATCCTTCCAGAGCTGTTGACATTTTTTCAAAGGCTCTTAAATGATAGTCTATATTGTAATGACCTAAAAGGAGTATTGGGTCGTAGCGCCAGCATATCCTGTCAGGGCCGACCATATCAGATAATTCTTTAAAACTATCTAAAAGCTCGTATTTGTCAGGTACATTAGGCTCGATATCTTTTCCATAGGGAGTTATGGTAAAAAACCAATATTGACGGTAGTCTTTGAGAAGATCCATGTATTTGAACATGGGCTTGGGATTTTTGGTACAAAAACTTATTATATCCACCACTTTGGGGTCGAGGGTATATTTCGTAACTTGAGTCTGGTCATAGGGATTGCGCACGCAAACAAAGCCCTCTTTGAGCCTGTTTGCAAACCATTCAGAATAGAATGCAGGTATATCAGTTCTTTGTCCGGTATTGATTATCAAATTCGTTCTCCCTCTTGACCGGAGTATACACCATCTTGAGAATCATTTCAGTTTTTTTCTGAAGATAAAATAATAGCACATATACAGTCATTTCTGTATAGGTCAATTGCCAATAAAATGTAATTAAGGCATCGTTGAATAATTTATTCTAAGCAGGTATGATAACAAGGGAAATACATATCGTTTTGGCGCCACTGCATATTGTGAGGTAGTTACATTACGTACTTACTAAAACAATGATGTTGGTTTGGTTCTCATTTTTGCATCCAAATATGACGGCAACAGCGAAATAGTATTAAAAGGGGTGAATCAGGTATGAGTGTAATCGAATACGGAAAACAGAATACTGAGATCATCATGCTGCTTCACGGCGGCGGGTTCTCGTGGTGGAATTACAGGGCGGAAGCGGAGCTGCTCAGTGACCGCTATCATGTTGTGCTTCCCATCCTTGATGGGCATGCGGAGAGTGATCATGATTTTACGACTATTGAGGAAAATGCAAGCCGAATCATCTCTTATATTGACAGCGAGTATGGCGGATCAGTTCTGCTCCTCGGAGGACTGTCCCTCGGTGCTCAGGTGGTATCAGAGATGCTGTCGCAGAGGAAGGATATCTGCCGATATGCAATCATTGAAAGCGCCTCTCTTATTCCTTCCAAGGTGACAAACGCTCTTGTCGGACCGACATTTTCTTCAAGTTATGGCCTGATTCAGAAGAGATGGTTTGCAAAGATGCAATTTAGTTATCTTCGCATTCATGATGATCTGTTCGAGGACTATTATAAAGATACGTCAAAAATCTCGAAAGATAATATGATCGCATTTCTTAAAGCAAACACAGCATATGAAGTTAAAGCGAGTATTCAGGACACTCCTGCCACTGTACGGGTGATAGTCGGAGAAAAAGAACAGAAAAAGATGCTTCGGTCCGCAGAGCTGCTGCATGAGATGCTGCCCGGAAGCCGCCTTGAGATAAAGGACGGGCTGTATCACGGAGAATATTCCATCAATCAGCCGGAGATATATGTAGAAGAACTACTGGAAATGATCGTGTAATATACAAAGCTCCAATACTGCCATAAGCGGCGGCTGGGAGCAGATGCAGTTCTTAGATACCTGGCTCAAAAACAAATTGGATAGTTAAGCCTACCGGCTTCACTATAAATATCAAATTAAGGAGAGTACTGTTTGAGAAAGTACAACACACTGGATATTGTCGGCTGACCGGGAGGTTTGCAGGCAATCAAATCAAACCTCCCGCCAAAAAGGCAATTGCAGTCAACAATTTTCAGGAGGAAAAACAATGAACACAAATGACTATACCATTCGTTTAGAAAGATCCGAAGACTATAGAGCAGTTGAGAACCTCGTCAGAGAGTCTTTTTGGAACGTGTACCGCCCGGGATGCAGTGAGCATTATGTGATCCATGTGCTGCGTGATGATCCGGCTTTCATCAGAGAACTTGATTTCGTAATGGAGCAGGATGGCAGCCTGATCGGACAGAATATGTTC
>CAZALQ010000249.1:0-2715 GCA_964485605.1 uncultured Oscillospiraceae bacterium | reverse complement strand
GATGTCCATCTCTACCCAGATGACGGGCATCGAAGCAGCAAGATATGTCCTTGATAAGGAAGGCCTCGACTACGTCACAGTAAAGAAGGCAGGTTTCTTAAGAGAAGCAGTCTTCGGAAACTACTATAACATAGCGACAAAGACTATCTATCTTAGGAGCGTTCTTGGGAAGATCGACAACAAGCAGAGCGTTACTTCAATGGCACTCGGAGTGCAGAAGGCAGCTTTAGCTATGCTGTGCGAAAGCGGAGATAAGAAGGCTGTCACAAGGAACCGCTGGCACCTTATAGGCCTCTTCGGACCATTCCTCTTCATACCCCTTGTGATCATCGGCATGATCCTTGACTTCATGGTCTTTAATACGAACGGATTGATCTCCATCGTTATGATGTCTCTAAGCGGAGTATTCGTCATCATGGGCTTCATCGTTACCTATCTCAATATCCCAGTAGAAAAGAAAGCAAACGAGATAGCACTAAGGCTTATGGCGGACCATGGTCTTGCAAACGGCGAAGAGCTGGCTGTTATGGAAGATGTATATAAGGCATATATCACTTCATATATTTGCGACTTCATACTTGAGCTTCTCAGAATGGTTCAGTGGATTCTGGAGATCTTCATCAAGGCAAAGGGCGGCAAATCATCAAAATAGGATTTTATTTAAATTTTGAAAGGATACAGAAAATGAGAAAAGATTTTGGAAAGAAACCATGGATTTATCCGCAGCCGGTGCTTATCATAGCAACCTATGACGAGGAAGGAAATCCTGATATCATGAACGCAGCATGGGGCGGCGTTGGCGATGACACTCAAATATTCATCTGCCTTGACAGGACCCATAAAACAACAGATAACGTTCTTGCAAAGAAGGCCTTTACCGTCAGCATGGGTACAAGAGAAATGCTTACAGAATGCGACTATGTGGGCATAGTCTCCGCAAAGAAGGATCCGGAAAAAGTAGCAAAATCAGGCTTTCATCTTAAGAAAGCCGAACATGTGGATGCTCCTATGATCGAGGAGCTTCCTCTCTGCCTTGAATGTGAGCTCATCTCCTATGAACCGGAGCATTGCCATCTCTTTGGAGAGATAGTCAACGTATCCATAGATGAAAGCATACTGACTGAGGGAAAGGTAGACATGACTAAATTCCATCCCATTACCTTTGATCAGGTAAATAACGACTACTATGCACTTGGTGAATTTGCAGGAAAGGCATTTTCTGCAGGATTGAAGCTGAAGAAATAGCCAGTTATATACAAACATACATTGCACAAAAATGGGACGGTCTCAATTCTTGTATATATCCTATTTTCCTTTGATAAGCACGGCCAGCAAGGCGGTTAAGTCCCAAGCGGGACTGCCTCTTTTAAGCTAATCATAGTAAGCGAACCTAAAGGGCTTGAGTAAAAACCAATATCACAGAACGATCACTTTTATTACAAAAACAATCATCACTATAAACACCACTGCAGCTGCCATTCCGAAGAATTTCCAATCTCCGTCGTCGACCGGTCTCTTTTCAATCTTGTCAAATTCTATCATATTTCCAACAGAAACACTGTCATACAAAGAGGCCGACAGATAGGGACTTAATACTTTTTCAATCTCATCGAGCATTTTTGTTATATTATCCGGCAATTCCTGATTATTTCTTATGAAATACCTAGTGTTGATGCCGTAATCTATAGAAAAAGCTCTTTCCCCGGATGTTGAGCTCAAAGGAAGCTCTCCGATTTCCGATAAACCATATTTATTCGTGATGACTTCTATCTTGTCTAAAATATCTATTTCATCTCGAACTTCTTTATACTCCACTTCTCCGTCCTTGCTGAAGAGAGATATCTTGACAAAGCAGCCATCGTTTCCAGCGATTATGTTGACTGCCTTCCCCGAACTTGGTGAAGCAAACATTTCAAATCTCGCACCGGTAGGTCTTCTTGTTTTATATGGTTTTGTACTTTTATTAACACTGTCCATAATTCTCGTCGCTTATCTGTACTCCTTCTATATCTTAATTTCCGTTAATTATTACTGCCAGTATAGCAACCAAAAGAAAGACTCCGGCAATCGTAGCAATCATTATTAGGAAGCCATCATAACCGCTTTCCGGAACATCTTTCTTAGGTGAATCGAATTCAATCTTTTTAATTCCGCCTTCTTTAAGCCAATTTTTTAACCCCTTTGCCACAGAATCACCTCCCCTTTATACTACAAGTATAATATATTATTTTTACAAGTGTCAATTATTCAGATCGGGCTGAATCAAACTGCAGCAGTAGAAGTTTATTGATATAGCATACAAACATTAACGGAAACTATGGGCTATCTTGATTTCACCATCTAGAGATTATAAAGGGATAAGACCCAATATATAGTGCTTTTCCACAAGGTTTTCCACAACATGTGCAAAACTATTGAAACGCACGGAGCAGTTGATTAATTTTTAATAAAAAAGATGGTGCTAAACGAAGAGACAGAAGTCCCGAAACGCTTGAAAATATAGGCTTTTCGGGACTTTAAAATTTTTTTCAAAAAAATTAAAAAAGTGCTTGCATTCAAAAATACTTAGCAGTATATTAATAGGGCTTGCTTAATGCCTGAAAAGCGCCTTGAAAAGGCCTAAAAGCCTTGAAAATACACGCTTTAAGGCGAGCGAGGAAGCAGAAAGTTACTGCGCTATCAGATAATTTCTGCCGAGAACTGTCGGTCCAAAAG
>CAZALQ010000248.1:0-2721 GCA_964485605.1 uncultured Oscillospiraceae bacterium | reverse complement strand
ATGGCCATGGTCTGCGAAGCCACAGGCGAATATGAAGAAGCATTAAAGCAGATGCTCAAGGTCATAGACATAATCGAAGAAATCGATAAGGATCAGTCCAGATATTATTCCCATCTCGCTCAAGTTTACAGAAGGCTGAGAAGGCCATACGATGCAGTGGAAGCCATTAAGACTGCCCTTGATAAATACGGCTATGCAAAGACCAATAAGGAAATGTTCGAAACCTTCATGCAGTTTGGACTCTTTGATGAAGCGGAAAAGGTTTTAAAGCGCTGGAAGATGAACAAAAATCAGACGTCTGACTGGCTTGGCAAAGAGAATATGCTCCAGATAGCAAAGGGCGAAAAGATAAGGGCAAGGCTCTTCTTTGCAGACAGAAATATGGCCATGAACGGAGAGGACAGAGATGTTCTTGAGATATATTTCGGATCTTCTGATAAGAAGCTCCATGCAGAGCTTAGAATTCACAAAAAGGCTGTCGATGATGCCCTTAAAAACGGATGGCAGCTCTTTAGACCCTACAGCAACTATGCCTTTACTCTCTTTAAGGCAGGAAGGCTCGAAGAAGCTGTAAGAATGGCTGACAAAGCAGTTGAAGCCCATGATAAGGAATGCCCGCAAAACCACAGATACAAGGCTTTGTATGAATCTAAGAACGCAATAAATCTCGCGCTTCTCGGAAACTTTGAAAAGGGTAAAAAGCTCCTTGAAGAAGTAAGGAAGATGCCTCTTTGCGAAAACTGCAAATATCCTTCATGCAAGGATGCTGATATATTCGAAGTTGAACTTGCCATCATCGATAGAAAGTACAAGACAGCTCTTGAACTTTGCGAAGACTACCAAAGGAAATGGCCGGACGAGACAGACTTCGTTATACTCAAAAATTATGTTATATCAAAGGGACTTGATAAATGATAATCGGAATAGATCTAGGAACAACAAACAGTCTCGCTGCCGTATTTAAGGACGGCAGCGTTCAGATGATACCAAACAGGCTCGGAGAGTATCTGACACCTTCCGTCGTAAGCATCGATGAAGACGGAAGCGTTCTTGTAGGCAAAACCGCAAAGGAATATGCATACCTTCATCCCTTAAGCTCAGCTTCCGTATTTAAAAGGAGCATGGGAACAAGTAAAGTCTTTGAACTTGGAAACAAGAAATTTAAAGCAGAGGAGCTTTCAAGCATAGTCTTAAGATCCTTAAAGGAGGATGCCGAGGAATTCCTTGGCTGCGAAGTGGATGAAGCCATAATCAGCGTCCCCGCATATTTTAATGATTTTCAAAGGAAGGCTACAAAGGAGGCCGGCGAGCTTGCAGGTCTTAAAGTAAGCAGGATCATCAATGAGCCTACGGCTGCTGCCATTGCCCACGGAGTAGGAAAAGAAAAGAAGGATGAAAGATGCCTGGTCTTTGACCTTGGCGGCGGCACCTTTGATGTATCCATTCTTGAATTCTTTGACAATGTCATGGAGGTCCATGCCGTTGCAGGAGATAACTTCCTTGGAGGTGAAGACTTCACAAGAGCCCTTGCAGTCGATTTTCTCGAAAGGTCTGCCATTGCACCCGAAACATTGGATGTTAAGACCTTAAGCGACGTAATGAAGGCTGCAGAAGCTGCAAAGTGCAGCTTTTCTGAAAAGAACGATGTGACCTTAAGCTGCAAGATCGACGGAAATGTAATCACAAGGGATTACAGCATGGCTGAGTACGAGGAGCTTTGCAAGCCTCTCCTTGAAAGGCTCAGAAAGCCCATCGAAAGAAGCATAAGGGATGCCAATACTAAATTAAGCGATATAGACAGGGTAATACTTGTAGGCGGTGCCACAAGGCTTCCCATAGTAAGGAACTTTGTTGTAAAGCTTTTCAAAAGATTCCTCGGCGCTGTAGTAGATCCCGACATGGCTGTTGCTCAGGGCGCTGCTCTTCAGTGCGGAATGAAGGAAAGAAATGAGGAGATCAAAGAAGTAGTCCTCACAGACGTATGTCCTTTTACCCTCGGAACCGAAGTTACGGTATATAACGGGATGTTCGATGAACCGGGACATTACCTCCCCATCATAGAGAGAAATACGGTTATTCCTGTCAGCAGAAGGCAGACCGTTTACACTGCCCATGACAATCAGACAAGGGTGGACGTAAGGATACTCCAGGGAGAAAGCAGGATCGCTTCAAACAATGTGCTCCTGGGGAAGATATCCGTTCCTGTTCCCGCAGGGCCAAAGGGCCAGGAGGCTATAGAGCTTGTATATACCTATGATATAAACTCACTGCTCGAGGTAGAAGTTACTGTACTTTCTTCGGGAGTAAAGCGAAAAATCATAGTACAAAATGAGGAGAATAAAATCTCTGAAGAAGAAGCGGAAGAGCGCTTCAAGAAGCTTGAATATCTTAAGCAAAATCCAAGGGATGAAGAAGCTACAAGGCTTCAGCTGTTAAGAGGCGAAAGGCTTTACGAAGAATCCGCAGGAGAGACAAGAGAGCGCATCGACAGAGCTTTAATGGAATTCGAAAGAGTCCTTGATCGTCAGGACAGGGGCGAAATCGAAAAGGCAAGGGAAACTCTTGCAAGACTCCTCGACGGAATTGAATATGACATTAACTGATGAAAAAGGTCTGGATGTGGGTAGTAAATTCAAAGCCGTATATTGACAAAATTAGATAACAGTATTAAAATGAACATGTTCATATGAACATGTTCATTTTAATATCTATACATCTGTT
>CAZALQ010000247.1:0-2723 GCA_964485605.1 uncultured Oscillospiraceae bacterium | reverse complement strand
TAACTCCAAGTGGTTGTATCGGTTTAATGGGAATAGTATTCATACCGAATGTAGAGATGTCAAACTCAATATCTCTAAATACTTGTGTGTATGCTGCAGCCCATTTTACAGGATCATCCCAAACATCAGGTTGTTTTAAACCGGCATAATCAAGTGCCCATGTTATGTTCTGTATGCCTGTAGGTATCTTTTCTGATTCTCTAAAGTTAAGAGCATCTGCTATATGGCCAAGTTTTTTTGCCATATTCTCATTAACAGCTTTCATAGAACGGTTCCTCCTTTTTGATAAACTACTTTCTGTCTATAGTTTACTTTTAAAAGAAGTACTCGTATATTTACAAAAAAACAGAAGTGTTGCAATATTTGCAACACCCCCAGGCTAAGATCATTACTATTTCGGTATGAGTGCTTTAGAGCATTTAATTAGATACTTCACATATGGATTATTTGAGCCAAGGCACGCTATGCCTCCACCGTAATCGTAAAGTTCATTGATGTTCTCTTCGATCTCTATGGTTCTGAATACATCAGGATCATTGATGTTGTAGTAGGTATCCATAAGTGTAATTGCATTGGATCTTTTCATTTCAAATACTATGCTGTCAAGATCATTTACCTTTATTAGCTTGCTAAAGTCATATCCAAAACCTTTGAGATATTCCATTATGGGACCGTAATACATATCTGAGAATGCACTGTCCTTAAGTATTACTATCCTGCTGTCTGCAAGTTTTTCAAGAGTCAAGTTCTTCTCATTTGCTAGAGGATGAGACCAGGGCATCAATATACAGGCTTTGCTCCTGTAAAGAGGATAGAATTTATACCCGGCATTCTCAACTATCTTCCTCATCTTTTTAACAGTATATATGACATCGAAACGTTCTGACATGATTTCCGTTTCCAGTTCGGAAAATCTGATGTTATCAAAATCAAGTTCCACATCAGGGTATTTCTCATTGAACATATTTGCTACTGCAGTCATATATTCAGTTGACTGAGAGACCGAGAATATCCCAATATCAAGTATCTTTTGCGCAGGATCATTTAGTATGTTCAATTTGTGAGCAGTGCTGTCAAACTTTTTGAGTATGGACTTTACTTCGCTCAAGAAAAGTTCCCCTTCTGCTGTCAGTATGACTCTTTGATTAACTCTGTTAAAAAGCTTTACTCCAAGGTTCTCCTCAAGAGCTGCTATCTTCCTGCTCACATAAGGCGTAGTGTAGTACAGTTCTTCCGCAGCTTTTGTAAAGTTCTGTGTAGCAGCAGCCACACTGAATATCCTCAACTGATTTATAGAAATATTGTCATATGATCTCTCTTCCATTTTGCTTCTCCTTAAGTTTTAACAAAACAGTAGAAATATTCAAGCAGCAACTGACGGGCGACGGGAATATGTATGGTTTCTATTTTGATCTAGCTATGCTGAGGATGTGCATCCATATATGACTGAAGGATGATCTGTGCTGCCATGCGGTCAAGATGCTGTTTTCTGTTTTCTCTTCTGACTCCTGCCTCCATAAGGACAGCCTCTGACATTTTGGTGGTGAACCTTTCGTCTTGAAAGACTACCTGAACCTTTTGAAGACCTGAAGATCTCAGTTTGTTCTCAAGCATGGTGACGAATTCTCTTACCTTTGTAGTTTGAGGGCTGTCTTCTCCTGAAAGCATCAGGGGAAGGCCTGCTACTACTAAGGATACGTCGTATTCTTTAATATATTCGAGAACTTTGCTAGTATCTTTGCGTATTCCGACTCTTTCGATAGTTGTTACGCCTTGTGCAGTAAGAAATAAGGGGTCGCTTACAGCCACCCCTACAGTTTTATCTCCGATATCAAGTCCAAGAATTCTGCTCATTATTTATCCAGATACTTCTTAAGAAGTTCTTCGACCAGTCTGTCTCTTTCAACCTGTCTTATAATATTTCTGGCATTGTTGTGCCCGGTAATATAGGAAGGATCACCTGAAAGAATATATCCTACCATCTGATCAAGAGCATTGTATCCCTTTTCTTCAAGAGCATCATAAACAGTTTTGACTATCTGCTCAATAGTCTGAGATTTTTCTTTTTCTGAATTTGTAAATAAAATAGTTTTTCTATCCATCATAATGTTTTCCTCCCCTTTCGTATTATATTTTAACGCTTTAAAAGCTTTTCAGCAACAGCAAATGCATCCGGAAGTTTTGATATATCTTTGGCGCCTGCCTGAGCCATATCAGCTTTTCCGCCGCCACCGCCGCCTGCAGCTTTTGCAATCTCTTTGATCATGTTGCCTGCATGATATCCTTTATCGAGAAGATCATCGGTAACTGAGGTCATAAGAGTAGCTTTATCACCATTGATGCTTGCAAATACCATTACTGCAGATGCAGTCTGTGCTTTAATGCTGTCTGAAAGCTCTCTTAATTCTTCAATGGTGCTGCCTTCAAAGGTCTTGGTAATTAGCTTTACGCCATCGATCACCTTAGCGTCATTTATAAGAGAATCAAGTCCTGAGCTCATCGTAGATTTTTTAAGATCTGCAAGCTCAGCTTTAACAGATTTTAATTCTTCTGTCAGATTTTCGGTTCTCTTTACTACTGTATCAGGATTTACCTTTAATACAGATGCAACATCTGAAACGATAGCAAGTTGATCATTGAGATAATTGTTAACAGCATTACCTGTAATAGCAACGATTCTTCTTGTTCCGGCTGCAATTCCTGATTCAGAAAGAATCTTTACA
>CAZALQ010000246.1:2001-2728 GCA_964485605.1 uncultured Oscillospiraceae bacterium | reverse complement strand
ATTGCCCTTGAATTTCGAACCGGTTCCGGTAGAACTTCACGTTAATCAAGATGCCATAAATGAAGAATTTGAGGCGCTCGCAAAGGAAGCTGGGCTGACGAAAAAGCAACAGTCCGACGTTATTTCCCGTGTTCATATAGAAGCCATCATGAAGAATCCTGAACGAATTCGAAAGGTATGTGAGCATATTGCTGAACACTTCAAAACCAAGGTGGAACCGAACGGATTTAAAGGTCAAGTAGTTTGCTATGATCGGGAGTGCTGCGTTTTATACAAGCGGGAGCTTGATAAGCTGCTGGGCGAAGAAGCATCTACCATCGTTATGGATACTAATAACGACAAGGAAGATAAGTATAAACAGTGGCGCAGAGACCGCGATGAAGAGTCTAAGGTTCTCGACCAGTTCAGGAATCCGAGAACGAAGCTGAAGCTTGTAATTGTAACTTCTAAGCTCCTTACCGGATTTGATGCTCCTATTCTACAGGTAATGTATCTCGATAAGCCTATGAAGGACCATACACTCCTTCAGGCCATCTGCAGAACAAACCGTGTATATGGGCACGATAAGAGCAACGGTCTAATCGTTGACTACGTGGGCATCTTTGATGATGTGGCAAAAGCGCTCGACTTTGATGAGAAGAGTGTTCAAGCCGTAATTTCAAATATCGAATCCGTGAAAAAAGAGATTCCAAGGTTGATTGCTAAGTGCCTTGAATACTTCCCTGGT
>CAZALQ010000246.1:0-1967 GCA_964485605.1 uncultured Oscillospiraceae bacterium | reverse complement strand
AAAGAGAAGGATCTGTTTGGTGCTGATTATCGTGTTCTAAACAGGGCTTTTAATGCGGTATCCCCGGATCCTTTCCTGAAGGACTATCTCTTTGACTATAAATGGTTGAGCAAGGTCTATGAGTCAGTTCGCCCGACTGATAACACCGGAGCTTTGATCTGGGCTTCTCTTGGAGCAAAGACAATAGATCTTGTTAACCAGAACGTTGATGTTCTTAATGTAACACCTGCTGACGACCGGGATATTCTGGAGCTTGATTCTGAACTCATTGAGGCGTTTATCCAGGGTGATCATGGTGCAAAGAAAAAAGCAAAGAAAATCGAAATCGATCTGGTAGCAAGAATCAACAAATACACCGATGACCCTAAATTTATCTCTATTGGAGAAAAGCTTGAAAAGCTCAGAGAACAACAGGAACAAGGGCTGATTACCAGTATTGAATTCTTAAAGAGATTGCTGGAGCTGGCAAGAGAAGCTGCTGAGGCTGAAAAAGAGGTGGTCCCTGCCGAAGAACTTGATAAGGGCAAGGCAGCGCTTACGGAACTCTTCACAAGTCTTAAAAGTGAAAAGACACCGGTTATCGTTGAGAGAGTTGTGAACGACATAGATGAAATAGTTAAAATCGTCAGATTTGACGGTTGGCAGGACACAACTTCTGGTAGGCGTGAAGTGAAAAAAGCACTTAGAAGTGTAGTTGCCATCAAATACAAGATCAAAGATGCTGACGTTTTTGACAAGGCATACAGCTACATAGAGATGTACTATTGAGTCTCGGAGGATACAAGATGATTAACACAGATAAATTGCAAAGAGTTCTTGCATCGTACAGACAGGATTTTAATAAGCCGAAACCCAGCAACGAAAACAAGACTCACTGGGAAGATGAACAGTACAAATGGATTGCTGTTAAGCATTTTCAGGATCACTGGGATATAGATGCGCCTGATTTTGGAGCAATGTTCAAAGAAGCTACATCCAAGAACATCAATCTTCTTGATTCCATGAACTATTTCCCGCGAGGCATGATTTTGGAGTTTGCAAAGGCTGATCAAGAGGCAGTCAGAAGTATGTTCCGGGATCTCTTTAATGAAGGATCATCTGTCGTGGATAGGGTAAATCGTTTCATTGTTGAAGCTGAAAATCTCCGTGCCAAATATGGCAATACTACCTGGAAATCACACTATCAGAATGTGAATTCTATCAGCACATACTTATGGCTTAGATACCCAGATAAGTATTTTATTTACAAATATTCCGAGTGCAAAAAGGCTGCAGCTGTATTAGAGAGCGACTTCAAGGTTAAAAAAGGTGCCAAAGCAGAAGTACTGATAGATTTCATAAGGTTTTATGGAGAGATCGCAGACTTCCTCAAGAATGATCCAGATAGTATTAATATGATTCAGTCTGTATTGACTCCAGATTGCTATGCTGATCCCCAGTATCATACATTGGCTATTGATGTAGGTTTCTATATCAGTCGTTACTATTCAGAAGATGTTGATGTGGAGCCTACAGATAACATAGGCCCCGCCACCACTAAATATTGGCCTTCTCAAGAAGAGTATGTCATCACCATTTCTAAAGATGAATGGAAAAAGTACATTGAAGAAGTGGAGTTTAGCCATAAGGGTTGTATGGGAATGTTAAAAGCCATTATGGAACTTGGTGGCGAAGCAACTTGCAAAAAACTCGCCGATGTATATGGAGGAAATCCAACCCGATATGTTGGTTCCGCAGTAAATATCGGAAAAAGAGCTAAGAAGTATTTCAACCTTCCTCCGTGTATGGATGGAGATGTTGAACGGTTTTTCCCAATTCCCTTCCTCGGGAGAAGTGTTAACGAAGGAGGAAAGGATTATTACTCCTATAAAATACGAGATGAACTGATTGAAGCCTTAAAAGAAATTGATCTTAGTTCAATCAATCCATATGTTCAGGATGAAGATGAGGATGGCACTGGATACTGG
>CAZALQ010000245.1:0-2744 GCA_964485605.1 uncultured Oscillospiraceae bacterium | reverse complement strand
TGTGGCAGTGAAGAATCCTGATGGCACATATACACCGAAGATGAAGTGCTCGGATTCCGCCTCCAAGGCAATCATCCCGGGTAAGCTGATGGCCTGGCGTGTATTCGACGCGGAAGGTAAGGGACAATGTGATGTCATCTCCATGGATGATGAAGAAATCAAAGAAGGAGAACCACTTTAATCGCTACTAAAGATAGTGCTGCATTAATGTGGAAAGGCGTTAAATCTGATGGTTCTGAGATAGATTTAATAACTTCGAATAGAACTGGAAATATTCATTACTATTATAATACTACTTACATCACATCAGTCACACCACAGTTTGAAACCATTTCGTTTAATGGGGTGAATGGACAGTTTAATGTGATGTATGCCGATTATGCTTATGCTAAATCGGGAGTAGTAGGCGCAACTGTTGCCGTTGATGATTCTGTAACAGAGAACTTTTCATACATAAGGATTGTAGGTCAATATGCACACACTACTGTTGGAAATTTATTTCCTTCAATTTCACTGTCTAATCCTGCAGGTTTTTCTCTGACATTTTCAGGTAATTTCTTAATATCTCCACAGGGAGGCCATGAAGTTATCCTTTATGATGATGGATCATATTACTATGTTTATTAGATTGATAGTGTTTTAGTAGTAAATATGTATTGAATACTTGATACGCAATGAAGCAGGCATTTAGCCTGCTTCCGCATGTGCGTATAAAAAGTTATCTTCTTGTGCTATATATAGTACAATTTAAGATAGAGATGGATACTACTCTTCAGTGTTCAGCTTACGAATATATAAGATCGATATATCAAATCGCAACTATGGAAATATTACAATAGATGGTAATATATGTCAATAACAGGTGACAAGCCATGACGATTTTTGAAATAAAGAATTTAAGTTTTGCTTACGCTTCGGCAACTGACAAGCCGGCTCTTTTACATGTTGACCTTAAGGTAGAGCAGGGCGAATATATCGCTCTTTGCGGCAAGTCAGGCAGTGGCAAAACAACATTGCTGAGACATCTCAAATCGGTGCTCACTCCCGTAGGGCCAAGGTCCGGAGAGATACTCTTCTGCGGCAGGTCTCTGGAAGGGATAGACCAAAGAGAGCAGTCTTCGCGCATAGGATACGTGATGCAAAATCCGGACAGCCAGATAGTGACTGACAAGGTATGGCACGAACTTGCCTTCGGACTTGAGTCTCTCGGCTATGACCAGCAGGTCATAAGACTTCGCGTTGCCGAGATGGCAAGTTATTTCGGTATCCAGGACTGGTTCCACAAAGACGTAAAGGATCTTTCGGGAGGCCAGAAGCAGCTTCTCAATCTGGCGTCCATCATGGCTATGCAGCCGGACGTGCTGATACTTGACGAACCCACATCGCAGCTGGACCCAATTGCGGCTGCCGATTTTCTGGGTACGGTGAGAAAGATAAATCTCGAACTCCGCACTACTGTCATCATCACGGAGCACAGACTTGAGGATGTGCTCTATGCGGCCGAGAGAGTAGTGGTGATGGATGAAGGAAAGGTCATGTGCTCCGGATCTCCGCGGGAAATAGGAGACGAGCTTAAAAAACAGGGCAGCGATATGTTTGCCGCCATGCCTACGCCCATGAGAGTGTTTTACGGAGCGTCGGAAACTGCGGAAGGTCTTTGTCCCCTTACCGTACGCGAGGGAGGCGACTGGCTTTCTGAAGTGTTTGCGGGAAAGGAACTGAAAAACGTTTCGGTGGACGAACACAGAAACGAAGCCATGCTTCCGGAAAACGTTGAAATGAAAGACTGCGCAGTGACGGTGCAGGAAGCGTGGTTTCGGTATACTAAGGACGGACCGGACGTGCTGAGGGGCGTTGAGCTTAAGATCCCTAAAGGGAGCTTCTACGTAGTGGTGGGAGAAAACGGAACAGGAAAGTCTACTACCCTCAAAGCCATCGGCGGTATTTGCAGAATATACAGAGGAAAAATAATGGTGCTTGGGAAAGCCCTTGATAAATACAGACCCGGAGAACTTTATTCGGGTAATCTTGCAATACTTCCACAGGATCCCCAAAGCCTGTTCGTAAAGAAGACGGTGCGGGCAGATCTTGAGGAGATGACTAAGGATAAAGAAAGAGCAGCGGAAGTCGCTAAGGTTTGCGAGATAGAAGAACTTCTTTCGAGGCATCCTTACGATCTTTCCGGTGGAGAGCAGCAAAGAGCCGCTCTTGCAAAGGTGCTTCTGACAGATCCGAAAGTATTGCTCCTTGACGAACCCACCAAAGGTATAGATGCTTTCTTTAAACAGAAACTGGCTTCTATACTGAAAGAACTTAGAGACAAGGGAATGACCATACTCATGGTCTCACATGACGTGGAATTCTGCGCGGCTCATGCGGACATAGTTAGCATGATGTTCGACGGGTCCATAGTAACTACGAATACACCGAACCGTTTCTTCTCAAGAAACAGTTTTTATACCACTGCCGCCAACAGGATGAGCAGACATATATTCGACAATGCGGTCAACACGGAAGACGTCATAGAACTTTGCAAGGAGAACATCGATGGACAGTCGTAAGAAGAAGACTGTTTTTACAGGGCTCATCATGATACTCTGCGTGCCGTTAGTCATGGCAGGTTGAGCTCCGAGGGCTACGAGCACCAGAGCGCGTATGACGGGCAGCAGGCGCTGGAGATGGTGGAAAGCCTTCACCCCGATCTGGTTGTGCTGGATTTGATGATGCCGAAGATGTCCGGCACG
>CAZALQ010000244.1:0-2755 GCA_964485605.1 uncultured Oscillospiraceae bacterium | reverse complement strand
TAATGCTCCGTGATGGGA
Organism: uncultured Oscillospiraceae bacterium; assembly: GCA_964485605.1. Classification (GTDB taxonomy): domain Bacteria; phylum Bacillota; class Clostridia; order Peptostreptococcales; family Anaerovoracaceae; genus RUG13409. Next base: position 2,737 of record CAZALQ010000244.1, on the reverse strand, counting down.
AGTCAGCTGAAGCTATAGCTGATTTCTGTAAATATCCTATCTCTTTAGTCAAGGAGGTAGAGCAGAGCATGCTGGTTGTTAGCTGAGAAAGCTATGTTCGCACACTCCGGTTTATGCTATAATATCGATATCTTTCGAGTGCTCACCTCCTTTTGGTTTGAAAGTTTCATGGGCGCTCGACTCTTCTATAAATCTCCTTCCCTGAGAAGGAACGTTCCCCTCTGGGTCCATCTCGGAGGGGAGCTGTTTTTAATATTATATTGAAGCTGAAAGGCTCACGGCTTAGCCGTGAGCCTCTATGTTTCACAGGAGAGATTTCAATGTCCCAAATCCGGAGAGGCCTTCTTTCTCTGAGGTGATCGATGCTCCTGCTCAGGCTGCTGTTCTTTTTCGTGCTCCTGTTTTTTCACGGCTTCTTTGTTGAGTCGTGCGATCTTCTGGCGTTCATTGGCTTCAGCAACACCTAATGATAGGTAGCTCATGTTTTCCTGCCGTATTCGTTCCATATCAAGCAGGGCTCCGGGTATACCGTTCCAGTCGCCGGGCGGGAGAGAAGAGAGTCCTTTTATCTGTTCCTCTATGATCTCTTCCTGTTCGATCTCTTTATTGAAGATGCTCCTGTCCGTTTCGGAACGCTCATTGATGAATTCCACTTCACAACGCTTATCATGCTGCCTTTCAAAATTCACGCCGTGGGTGAAGGAAAGGTCGTTTGCGTAAACAAGGCACTTACCGATGTTATTAAGGCTCTTGTATTTCGAGGACAGTTCGTTTACCTTGGCCTGACTGGTTTTGAGGGCACCTGATATCTGGTCAAGCTGTGCTGTCAACACCCTGCGGTCGGAGGGTGATACCCCAAGGTCGGTAATCTTATCCAACAGTGAGCGGTATTCAAGGATAGTACTTCTCTGTTCTTCAGGTAAAGACGCTATCTTATCATTAAACAGGGAATCTCCATTTGCTTTTTCGATCTTTACCACGATATCAGGCGTACTGCCTTTATTAAGGAGATAGTCAAACAGACGGTCGCCATCTTCCTGCGATAATTCCCGTACGGGGATCGATGTCTTTTCATCCTTGACCTTCAGCAGTTCCTCTATCTGCTTTGCTTCACTTGGGCGGATAGGCGGGGAGGCGTTTAAAATCTCAGGACGGTAGTTCCTGGGATTTTTCAGATGCCTGAGGATCGCTTCGTATTCGTCTTTGGTCACATAGTCGATCTTTCTGCTTAAAGTCAGGGAGCTGTCTTTTAACGCTTTTTGAAGGATCTTTTTCTGGCCTTTGTCTATAAGGGGTTTATCATAATCATTCTTTGCATAATAACCCAGCACCTGCATCCCCTCATACATGGAAAGGGAGTTTAAGTCTATCGTAAGCCCTTTTTCATCACAGAGGGATTTAAGCTTTTTGAACATGTCCATGTTAAGTGGGAGGTCTTTGTATTTTTCCTGGATGGACTTGTCCTTCTTTATCCTTAAGTTCTCATAAAAGTACGCTTTGCTGTTTTTACGGTGGTCGTCAGAAGTCTCCAATACCCCGGTAAGGGATTTCGGGATGGGTGCTGAAGGATTATCAGAGAGCGATTTAAGGTATTCGTTCAAAATCCTTCCCTGGCTCAAGGATAACCTTTCGGACATTTCGTTCCATCCGAACTTAAGCGACAGCTCAGGATATTCCTTCAAAAGGCTGAAAAGGCTCCTGCGGAGCTTCGGGGTGAGGGGCTGCAGGGAGGCCCTGTTCTTCTGTACCTCTTTTTCACCGGGAACCCTTATGTTCATATCCTCAGGGGTTTCATAAACAGCCCCGATCTCAGGATGGAGGGAGCGGAGAGTATCAAGGCGGTCAAGGGTTTTTACCATATCCTCTAAATAGCTCTTGTTCTTTTCAAGGTCATTCCGGACGGCTTTCTGGTTGCTCAGTTCTATCCCTGTTTCCTTTAACGCAAGCTGAAGGTTTTCCACGCTGTTAATAGTATAAGCTTTTGCGTTATGCATGGCACGCTGAAGGGTTTCGATCTTTTTGATGTAAGGAATATTCTTCGGGTTCTTCTCCGGATGTGCGAGATCAGCGAACCAGTCTTTGATATAAGCAATGATCCGTATTGCCGCAAGGAAGATCAGTTCAAGGTCGGAACGCCTCCTGCCGAATTTCGTATACCTGCTTATATGGAACTTTAACGGCTTCGGTTTATTTTTCGGAACTTCATAGGCGGGCATCGCATACACAAGGGCATGTTCTGGCTTTGGCGTATTTCCGGTCAGGCTGTCCGGGATGATGTCTTTTGGCTTCCCGATCATAACATCATAATCAGGGACGGTGCTTCCGTCTGCGGGTTCGTCAGGCATCTCTTCCGGATAGGGCTCATAAATATTATCCTCATAGCTGGCTTCGACCTCAGCTGTTTTCCCCTGGGTTGTTTCTTTCCATCCGTATTGGAGGATAAGGTTGTCCTTCGTGTAATCAGTTTTGTTAGCAAGTGTCGTACCGCGCACGCGGTGCTTTGCATTGCTGAGTTCGTAATAAGTGATATTGGTCTTTGTCTCACGGATCCCGTACCCTGCCTGGGACATTGACCTCACAAAATCATCCCATGAGCCGGAGGAAGCCGCAAGGCTGTCGATGGTATTTTCAAGGATCTGCTTCCATGACTTATTTTCTCTTCTTGCTTCTTTTTCGCCATTACTCATCCCGATGGTTGTTATCTTTCCCGATCCGAAATAACGGAGTTCGTTATCGA
>CAZALQ010000243.1:0-2764 GCA_964485605.1 uncultured Oscillospiraceae bacterium | reverse complement strand
CGAAAACCGTGATCTGCTGCACTGCGAGCGCTATACCTACAACAGTTTCGGAAAAATATCCGAATATACCAGCTACGACGCAAACGGCAAAGCTCTCTACAGCTACAGATACTATTTCGATGAAGAAGGCAACAGGACCAGGTCCGAGCGTTACGACGGAGAGGGCAATCTGGTCTCCACAGGAAGGTAGAGGAGAATATGAAAAAGACTTTACACATAATTGGCATAGTGTGCCTTGTCATAGGAGCACTTGCTCTTGCCTTTGGCCTTTTCAACCGATTTGGATATTATCATGTTCTCGATGGTTCCTCTGAACTATATATGAGGCTCCACAAAAGGATGGTCATAGGATATATTGTCGCTGCTGTCTTTGCAGTAAGCGGAGCGATATGTCTTATCATGCGTTCAAAGACCTAAGGGATCAAAATATATTAATTTCAGCTTAGCCCTGGCTGGCGAAGAATAGCATATCAATAAACATATTACTTTTTGTAAAATATACTTGACATATTGTCGTATGCAGTATATATTGATGTCAGATAATTATCTGGCATCTATTTTTTATGAAAAAACTCTTTGGATGTTGGTTGCAAAAAATGATCATTTTGCCGGCCTGACTAAAGAAAAAAGATAACGGAGAAAAGAAATGAAAAAGAAAACAGTTTTAGTTATATCGCTCATCCTTATGATGTGCATCACAGCCGGAGTATTCCTGCTAAGAGACAAACTCATGGACAATGATGCGTATAGCTTCCATTACCAAAAGAATATCGAAGTGACCGGCGGCAAGGTGGAGCCTGAAAGCATAAGCGCAAATCTCACTGTTAAAAATGATGGTATACATACCATATCTCTAAGCTGGCTTCCCATGGGAATGAACATAGAAGAAGCAATGAAGTTGGACCCTTCGGAACTTTGCTTTGTTACAGGCTGCGTCATCAGCTCTGAAAAAGAACCCTGCGTATATGCTACCACCGGCGGTTGGCTCACCATAGACACGGATATCGAGCTCGAGGCAGGAGAATACAAAGTCGATTATTACTACCTTGCGGACAAAGAAGCATATATAGACTTTGCGACCAAGTATTTCGGATCTGTCAATGCTGAAAGGATGGCAGAGGATATCGATTGGGATCACATGAAAAAAGATGACAAATTCGTCATAAGCTATAACAGCAGCGTCAGCGGGACCGGCGGCTTTGCAAAGGCAAGACTCATACTTTTGGCAGTGACACTTCTTCTTGTAATGCTGATCGCACTCCTCGTATACTTCATAGCAACAAAGGGGACAATGGAAAAATTCAGATTTGATGAGAGACAGGAAGCCCTTCGCGGCAGAGGATTCCGTTTGGCATTCTACGTGCTGCTGGGATATATCCTTTGGATATTCATGGTGGATACCATGGGATTCATACAGCCGGAATACTATACTATCCTTTATGTCTTCGGTCTCATTATCGGAGTTCTCGTCTACGCTGTATATGCTATCTGGCATGATTGCTACTTTGCCATGAACGAGGAAAAGAGCACATCTATTTGGATAATAGCCATCGTGGGTATCGTGAACCTCATAGTCGGTATAGTAAATTCTAAGATCTTCGCAAAGGCCGGAAACGGCGCACCTTTTGGGATCGGCGTTTCAAAGACACCTCTTATAAACCTGGCAGTAGCTGTCATGTTCATAGTGATCGCTGTCACCATGGTCTTAAAGAAGATTATCGCAGGAAGATCTGCTGCAAATGATGAGGAAGGGGACGAGTAGATGAAAAATCTGAAGCTAAAAGCTGCAAGGGCTGCTCTTGATCTTTCTCAGCAAGACCTTGCCGATAAAGTCAATGTCTCAAGGCAAACTATAAACTCCATAGAAAAAGGAGACTATAACCCGAGTCTCAACCTTTGCCTAGCCATATGCAAGGTGCTTGGGAAGACACTGGACGAACTGTTCTGGGAAGAGTAATACACATTAGGATATGGAAAAGTCCTGAGGATGAGCCCTCAGGACTTTTTTATTGCCCTTTGGATAGCATGATAAATCTAATATACTATTGAAATATCATAAAAAATATAGTAACATGTTCTTAATTGAAAAAGTAACATGTTCTCTATTTAGAAAGGAGCATCATTATGGCAAAAGAAAAGTCCACTTTGAAATTTGGTACTATACTGGCCTACGGACTTGGAGGAATGTTCCCATTAGGATTCGTCCTTTGCGTAGCCGGTTACTACCTCAACATCTTTATGACAGATATCGTAGGATTCAGTGCTGCTGTTGCTGCTGTCCTCTATACTGCGATCCAGATCATCAAGATGGTCACCATGGCCATGTCAGGCGCTATAGTAGATAAGTTTGAGATCAAGGCAGGAAAATATCGTACATGGATACTCATCTCAGGCATAGTCCTTGGTGTAGCATTCCCACTTTGCTTCCTCTATCTCAATATACCTACACAGACCTACATGATAGTATTCGTGCTGTTCTATGTACTTCAGTCTCTGGCATACAATGTCAGCTGGACAGCGCAGCATGCAGTTATTGCTCCTATGTCAAAGAACAGCGCTGATGTAGTTCTCCTCAATACTGTATCTCAGTTCGCAGGACTCTTTACAAGCGTCGTTTACATGATCATAGGAAATGTTCTTCTCAACAAGCTGCCGACTGCAGGAACAAAGCAGAAGTACTTTGGACCTTGCGCAGTTTACGGAGTCATTATCATTTTAGGATCTATACTTCTTTACGCCCTCTGCGGTAAATATGAAAAGAATG
>CAZALQ010000242.1:0-2774 GCA_964485605.1 uncultured Oscillospiraceae bacterium | reverse complement strand
CGCCGTATATTTCGGAGCCGGGATACAGGAAGCCTCTGCTTTTGCAGAGGCTTACGATTGTATCCATGGTAAATTCTTTACTCATTGGATTCTTTTTCTTCTTCCTTTACTGATTTTATTGCGTTACTCGCGAGTACTGTCGTCGCCGCCAAGAGGCTTATTCCCATCCAAGTCAGTCTCCTCTTCATAATCGATGTCGGAGATATCCATGACTTTTTCTTCTGCTTTTCCGAAGTATTCTGTAACTTTATCTTTGGCGCTCTCATAAATCTCACTTCCCTTTTTTACTGCTTCTGTATAGATTTCGCTTCCTTTTGCTTTTGCAGATTCGAAGAAATCCCCGCTCTTATCCTTTACGGATTCAAGGATGTCTCCGCCTTTTTCCACTGCAGAACCGTAGATATCGCCGCCTTTATTCTTAAGCTCATCAACGATAACTCCGGTCTTATCCTTTACGGTATTGACAACCTTTCCGGCCTTGTCATTTACATCGACTACGCTGCCGTCTTCCTTAACAAGTTCAATTCTGCACTTTGTTGCTGCACTTGCTACGGCTGCTGCTACAACGCCCCATGGGAATACGATAGTAGCTACTGCTCCGACGGTTACCGGTACATTGAGGATAATGTCATCGCCTCTGTAGATGCGAATCTTCTGTACATTACCTTTGCGAACTGCTTCCTTCATCTTATTAACTACATTGTCAATGTTTGAAGGACCGCTCTTTTCGAAGTCGTGATTAATGTTTTCCTCGATATAGATTATGGCATCTACTACATTGCCGTTAGCAAATTCATGGGCATCTTTGGCTTCTTTGTAGCTGACTCCCGTACGATCTTTAACGAGTTCAATCTGTTCTAATGAAATTTCCATTAATTTATCCCCCTTTACTATATTCGAAACATCTCTGATTTGAGATTTCCGATTCCTAGGTTATCATAAATATATTGTTTTATATAGGCTTCAAGGGATGAGCGAATATTTTCGGCTATTGATAAACCCTTAAGCCCTGACATCGAATGGGATTCGATGTATTTTACTATATTGATTTTATCATCACTTTCATTAATCAGCAACGGATTTTGTGATAAAGAAAGGCCCTGCATGGACAATGCTTTGATCTGATAGGCAATGACCGGTGTTTCGAATTCGCTCTTTCTTTCAGCAAGAAGTTCAAGAAAATCCCGAAGCAGTTTGTACATGCCCGGCATGCTTTCATCCTCCGGAAGCATCTTTTCCGTAAGCTCCAGTATATATGATGCTGCCATATACCTGTCTATGTCCTCGCCGATGGAATAGTAGCTTTGAATTACCTCGGCTCCGTTGATGTTGAAGTTTTCCCTTCCTTTGTACAGTTCATACCTGCCCCTTGTAAAGGGCCTTAAGGCGAGGGATGATTTGTTCTTCCCCTTTTCCGGAATGGAAGTGCCCGCAGATATCAGTCCGTATTTTTCGGAAAGAAGAACTATCATTCTCCTCCCGCCGCTGATCTTTATTTGTTTTATGATGATTCCTTCACTATCCGTGTACATGTATATATTATATCAAAAAGTAAAGACCTTTCACTAAAATATCAATGCTTTAGAGAATATTATCTTACCATGATGATATGAATATGCTATGATTTCTTTGTTTTTGAAAGGTAATAGCAATGGACGGAATAATCATACTTGACGGAGCCACCGGCACCGAGCTTTTAAAACACGGATATAAAGGGAAAGACCAGCCCCAGTGGATACTTGATCACAAGGATGTCTTTCTAATGCTTCAAATGGATTATTTAGCGGCAGGTACGCAGGTACTTTACACGCCGACCTTTGTATGCAGCAGATCCCAGCTTGCTCTTTGCGGCAAGGAGGACATGACAAAAGAATACAACGAAATGCTTTGCGAAATAACCAAAAGCACTGGAGCAAAATTCTACGGAGACTTAGGACCTTCCGGTCTCCTTTCCGGAAGGCTTGGTAAAGCAACTAAGGAAGAAATCTTTAATGTATATAAAGAGCAGGCATCGATACTTGAAAGCTGCGGAGTTTACGGTTTTATTGCAGAGACCATGGGAACAAAGGAAGATGCCCTCCTTTCAGTCAAAGCTGTTAAGGAAGTAAGCGATAAACCCGTCATCCTTTCCTTAAGCTGCGACAAAAGAGGAAGGATCATGAGCGGAGACGATATCTTGAGCATACTCAAAGATGCGGAAAAACTGGGTATTTCAGCCTTTGGTCTTAACTGCTCCACAGGACCTGACGACATGCTCCCTCAAATCAAACGCATACATGAGAATACAGACCTTCCCCTTCTTGCAAAGCCCAATGCGGGACTCCCCATAATAAGAGGAGGAAAAACCGTTTATGATTGCCCGCCTGAAAAATTTGCATCTTTTGTCCCGGCATTTTTAGAAAACGGTGTAAAATACATGGGCGGTTGCTGCGGGACAACTGCTCTGCACATAAAAAAGATGGCAGAAGAAATAGCCAAATATTAATAAAGTCGGAAGCATATAATGATTGAGTATAGGAATACAAAAGAATTAACGGGAATAGATAATGAAGAAAGCCTTCTGAATTTCGCAGATATTGAAGAAGCCATAAGACTCGGTCTTGCCAAACCCTATGAAGTCATAAAAGGCAAAGGTCTCTCAGCTGCAATTGAAGAAGCCGGTACATATATAATCTCTGCAGCAGATGATGAAAGCACCATAGCGCTTCTTGATCACCTTCCTATGGAAAAGGTAAATGTAATTTGCGTCCACGGTCAAGAGGCAATTGATTATG
>CAZALQ010000241.1:0-2777 GCA_964485605.1 uncultured Oscillospiraceae bacterium | reverse complement strand
AATCTGAAAAGTTACTAAGATATATTTGTATGCCGGCATCATTCTTTATCCCCACGTAGGAAAATCTTCACATCATCGTATGGGCCACCAAGACAGCTGATCTCTTTCGCAATAGTGGCACCAGACGGTAGTTCATTATCTCCGTTCGTCAGAAAAGTACTATTATGCCCTACCAAAGTTCCATTCAAAAAGAACAACGCAGTCACTTCAGGATATTCCAATAAATCTCCTCCAACATTTGTTCCTGAAACTATCACCTTTGTATCAGTATAAGAAAGATCCATTTGTATATCAGGATAGGCAGATATATGATCCAAATCTTCATTTACAGTCAGACTATACTCAAAAGAATCTACACCTACCACGTCTGAAAACAAACTGGTGAGAAGTGCGTCCTGACCCGGAGCAATAGCTCGAGCTGAAGGGGTATAAGCACCTACTGTATTTCCGTCTTTATCTTTTGCGATAACGTTTGCATCAAGCTTAATTGTAACCTCTGAATCATTCTTTACAGTTATAAAGTGGTACGTAGATCCTATGCCATTCTCATATGAGTATTCGGCATCGCTTATTTGAGAACGGAGATCTTTGCCTGCTGAGATATCTTCAGAATTGCTCTCCTCCTGCGACTCTGAGATATCAGGATCATCGGTCGGAATAGTGTTATCAGGCTCATATATGTCTGCATCAGCATCGTGATTTGACGACAACTTAGCAGTAGCTTCTTCATACAAAGCCTTGTACTCATCTCTTTCCTTGACTACCTGGTCATAATCAGCCTGCGATATTCCGGTAACAGAACAACCCGCAAGCATAAGTGATAAAATTATACTGTAGAGCAACGCCTTTTTCTTCATTTCATGCCTCTTTAACATTCTCCCTATCCTCTACGCCTGCTTAGTACGATAATATTATCCCGCTTGTCTGTCCTCTCGCTGCAACGAGAATAATCATCTAAACGTTCTTTTTCTTTGATCCTTCGGTACCACTCGAAGGATACGGTTACGCTCCTTTTATTGAGCTACCTTCATTTCGAGAATTGCTATAGTATTTCATGTAATTATCTCGTTCTTGCTGCAAAATCTCTTCAGAGATAATTCCCAGAACCTTTTGCTGATGAAGATCATCTAATGATCTGATTTTTACCAGGATATCTTCTTCCCCTTCTATCCGGAGTTTGCTATCACTGATATTAAGGATGTAATCGGATGAAACATTATGAGCAAGGCATATCTTAGTCAATACCGACGTATGCGGAAGAAAGCCGTAATGGTATAGGTTGTAAAACTCATCATAAGTAATTCCCAACTCTGTCGCTTCAAACTCAGCGTCACTTATATTCCACGGAGTTCCTAAAACCTCTTGTAATCGGTGGATACTTTCAACATCCATCTGAAAAGGAAATATCCCTTTTCCGTCCGGATCACGGCTCTTACTTGCTATGCCAAGCAGATAATCGGTAGATATTTTAAATACTTGTGCAGATTTTTCGAGCAAGTCTGGAGCAGGATCTACATCTCCACACAATAAGCCGGCTACCGCTTTCAGTGAAATGTCGAGAAGATCAGATATCTCAGCTTCATCATATCCATCAGTAGCAAGCTGAAATCTTTTTGCAAAGGAATTATCTAAATAAGCAATGTCCATCGGATAAGCTTTCCTATATTCCTTTTTTATATCCATAGAATCGTTAAGAAGATAATCTGTACTCACTCTGAAAAAAGCAGCGTAACGCCTTATTGTCTCAATGCTTGGCTCAACAGTATCTGCCTCATATTTTGAAATGTTCGATTTTGATACTTCGAGTATTTCGGACATTTGCTTTTGCGTGAGGCTTTTCTCTTCTCGAAGTCCTTTTATTTTTTCCCCAAAGCTCATATTAATCACCCCTTCTTTATGAATTATATAGTTTCATAAAATGCAATTCAATATAGTTTCAGAAAAAGATATTTTTTTCTTGACAAATTCGCTATATGAATCTATTATTACACCGAGGTTTCAAAAATTTAAACGAATGGAGGAAGCCCATGCCAAACTTAGCGATTAAAAATTTTCGAGAATCCCTAAAACAAACACAAGAGAGTTTCGCGAAAATCATCGGCGTGTCCAAGGTCAATTACAGCAAAAAAGAAAACGGCAAAGTGAAATTCACCCTTATCGAGGCCTATAAAATCTCGAATTACTTCAAAAAGCCTATTGAAGAAATCTTTGGGAGCTATGATTTTTCAAATAGTGAACCCTGATAATTACATTATACGAGAAAGAGGTGATGATGAACATGGCAAACATTGCAGTGTTGACGGCATCCAACCCTGTATTCTGTGCAAGGTTGAACGCTTCAAACCAGAATGAACGGTTAAGCAGCCGAGACGAAGCAGCAAAAATCTTGTCAATAGATCCGAGCAGGCTTTATCGAATTGAAAGAGGGGTTACGAATCCAACTCCCGACGAAATACATATGATGGCCGACCTTTATAAGGCTCCTGAATTGGAAAACTACTACTGCAAGAATTGCTGCCCGTTGGGATGCAGCCTCCCGGAAGCAAAGGTACAGGATCTGGATCGAATATCCCTAAAAGCTCTTTCGATCTTCCGGAGAATAAATGATACGCAGGATAAGCTTTTAGATATCGCAGAGGACGGAAGAGTTACAGAAGAAGAAAAGGAGGACATGGAGGAAGTATTAAGAAATCTTGAAGAATTAGAGGAGGTAGCACAGAATTTGAAACTCTGGGTCGCTAAAAACCAGAAACAGAAAGGAGGAGTAAGTCCATGAA
>CAZALQ010000240.1:975-2784 GCA_964485605.1 uncultured Oscillospiraceae bacterium | reverse complement strand
GTTTGAAAAAGCTTTGGCGCATAAATGAACAAAACGCCTGAAATCACTTTCGAGCAAAGACTTTTCTATATCCTCCATCCAGCTGTCGTACCAGTTGAAAATACTTTGGATCAGAAGGAAACCTTCGCCCTCGTTCATGTCATGGATGATGATGGTGCCTTGTTCAGAATAGCAAATAACGTCCGAACCTCTGCTCCGGACATACAAAGAGCCTATGGTAGACACCGGAAGCGGTCCACTTATGACCCTTTCAATAGAAGAAGAGATACTTACTTCCGTGTCGTATTTAGATAACTGGTTTGCGATATTCCACAAATTCAGTTTCATTTGCTTTTTCCTTTTCCTACTTTTCCTTGCTTTTTAATTACTATATTACGTTCAGATAGAGTCACTTTAATCCGTATACTCTATCCGCACACTCGAGGAAGAGTTCCCTTGCTGGATTTTGATTATTATCATCCCAGATGAGATCAGCACCTCCCATATCTTTACGGCTTTCTATATCGAGTTTTCGAATACCCGGTATTTCAGCTATCTGCTGTGCAGGACCGCAAATTGCATAGGCGATACCGCTCTGGACGTAAAGCTGCAGAGATTTCAAACTGTCGACCAATATGATCTTTTCCGGTTTAAACGGCAGTATATCGAGCTCAGCTTTTATTATTTCGTCTTTTTCATGACAAACAAATACACAATCTTTGAAATCTTCCAAACTAGTAGGCAGACTCTGACCGTCAAAGAGTTTTTCCTCGTATACAAGATAAGGACAGGACTTAAAAATCGTCTTTCTTATGAGCAGTGGTTCTTCATCCAATCCTCCCGAATACGTGAGGCCAAGATCGACTGTTCCGTCTATCAGCCGTCTCCTCATATCAGACCAAAACGGCGCAGAAAGCTTCAGTTCCACCTCCGGATGCTCTTTTGAAAATCTCCATATCAGTTCGCTGTAGATACTGGGCCTGAACATGTCGCTTATTGCAATGGAAAGCTTCAAGGGTTTTTCCGAAGCGACGTTTTTTGTCTGCACTATCGACGTTTCAAGGTTCGAAAGCACTGACTCCAGCTTGTCGTAGAAAAACAAGCCCGCAGCCGTTGGGACTTTGCCTTCGCTCCCCGGCACAAAAAGAGTAATATTCAGATCTTCCTCAAGCTGCGCTATCTTCTTTTTGAGTTGTATGACCGTAATGTCCATCATATCCGCAGCCTTTGAAAAAGATCCGTAGCGCATAGTATCCTGAAAACAGTAAAGACTGTCCAGCTCCGCTTTGTTCCTGTTCACTTTGTTTTCTCCTCACCATTATGATATTTATTTGACTTTGCAGGTAAAAGATCACCATCTGTTCGCCTGATACGATCGCTTGAACACCAAGATAGGCAATTTCACGACCGACACAGATATTATACTATACATGTGTTTTTTTTACCAATCCTTATATTGTGCTGCCTGCATATATTAAAACGACTTTTTTGGCTCTAAAACCCATACTGCTATTTTATATATATAACTAATATATATACAGATGGGAATTGACCATCTTTGTGCTATTTGCACATTACCGCCGTTTCAAAATCATAATATGGAGGTTATTAAAAAATGCTTCAGTTAATACTCATCATAGCAGCGCTTGGCGCAGTTTCGATCTTTCTTTCAAAAAAAATCAAATCGTCCAAGGACTTCATGGTTGGAGGAAACAGTATACCCTTCGTAGTATTGGCCTTCACTATGGCTGCGACACAGTTCGGAGGTTCTTCCCTCATAGGAGGCGTCCAGCAGGGAGCAAGATTGGGTTTCTGGCCCGGAATGTATCC
>CAZALQ010000240.1:0-930 GCA_964485605.1 uncultured Oscillospiraceae bacterium | reverse complement strand
GTATGGTGGAAGGCGCGATCACGCCAGCTGACTATATTGCCGTAAGATATGGGAAAAGCAAATTTCTCCGCGGCTATCAGGCAGTGACTTTCATGATGTCTTTGATCGCCATGTCCACATCCCAGATCGTCTCCTTCGCTCAGCTTGCAGGGACATTCGGAGTGGAATACAAAACTGCCGTTGTTATCTGCACTCTTGCAGTACTTCTCTTTACTGTAATCAGCGGAATGTGGGGAGTTGCAGTGACCGACGCCATACAGTTCGGACTCATACTCATACTGCTTCCGGTCGTAGGCATATTTGCATCAAAAGCACTTGGAGCTGAATCCATCAAACTCGGCGAGCTGGTCTCTCAGCCCGTATTCGCATCGACCGCGACATTTTCTGCTTTTATGTACTCTACCATGCCTACCATGTTCGGTACGATGTTCAACTATGACACATTTACCAGATATCAGTCATCAAAGGATATAAAGTCTACGAGAAAGGCCACCGTACTTGCGGGGACCGTTCTGCTCCTTACAGTACTGCCCATAGGCCTTTTAGGAGCAGCTGCATTCTACCTTTTCCCGGGTACGGACAGCGCTTCTGTCGTAGCAACCCTCATTTCCAACGTACTTCCTAAATCCGTTGCATATAATGATGGCTCTGATGACAAGCGCAGACAGCTTCCTAACGAGCTTCTCAACAATAGTATCGAGAGATATTTATCAGCAGCTTCTGGAAAGAGGAAATAAGGGAAAGGACAACAGCCTTCTCGTTTCAAGGATCGCCCTTTGTATTGCAGCAGTCCTTGTAGGCTTCGCAGCAGTCAACTTCACGTCCATCATAAGGATCACATTCTACTTCTCACCGCTTACTACAGGTGTTATGTTTGCGCCCATGGTAGTCGGACTGTTCTGGAAAAAAGCATCAAGAAAAGGCGCATTC
>CAZALQ010000239.1:0-2791 GCA_964485605.1 uncultured Oscillospiraceae bacterium | reverse complement strand
ACCGACCACAGTGCCTATAGTCAGTGTTATGATGACTACCAATATGGCCGAAAAGATGGATCTGGCAGCTCCGGTAACGAGGCGGCAGAAAGTACATCTTCCTATCTTGTCTGTACCGAAAATGTACTCATGGCTGGGGGCTGATCTTACGTTATCAAGATCCATTTCATAAGGATCGTGCTTGATGAAATGAGGTCCTACTAAGGATACGATCAGAAGTATCACCACTATGGAAAGCCAAAATATGAACCTTCCTTTTGAACTGAGCAAAGGTTTCTTCATTTTTTTGAGCCTCCCATTTCACTTAACATGCGCTTTTTTACTCTAGGATCTGCAAATCCATGGAGTATATCTACAAGCAGATTGACAAGTACGTATATAAGCGCCATAAGAAGAACGAATGCCTGCATCAAAGGATAATCTCTGTTCGTTATGGAGTTGACAGCAAGCCTTCCTATGCCCTGATACGTGCATACTATCTCTATGATGGACGTGCCTCCTAAAAGAGATCCGACTCTCATGCCCGCTATGGTCAATATGGAAGGCAGTATGCTTTTAAGAGCGCCGCCATAAAGGACTATCCTCTCCTTGATACCCCTTCCTCTGAAGACCCTTATGTACTCTTCACCAAGCTCTTCGACCATTGCGGCTCTGACCTGCCTTATATATCCGGCAGACAAAGTCAGAGCAAGAGTCAAAGCCGGCATTATTATGCCTTTCGAACTGCCCGAACTTATGGTCGGGAGCCAGTGAAGCTTTACTCCGAGTATGTATATGAGCAGCAGCGCTGCAAAAAAACCCGGCATGGCGCTGGTAACAAAGGTGCAGAATCTTATTACGTAATCAGATATACCGTTTTCATGAACTGCAGCAAAGACTCCTATCGGTATGGAGATGAGCAAAGTCAATGCCATTGCAAGAAGCGTAAGCTTCAGGGTGTTGGGAAAGTAAGTCTTTATCTCCACGGCAACCGGATTGCCGGTAAATATAGAGGTCCCCAGGTCTCCGTGAAGCAGGTTTCCGAGCCATCTTGAGTATTGTACCCATACGCTGTCATTGAGTCCCAGCTCTTCTCTTAACGCCTCAAGGGTAGCCTCATCCGGAGGTTCACCACCCTGCGTCAAAAATATGAGCGCAGGGTCCCCCGGAGAAAGGTACATTAAGAAAAAAGTAATAAACGATATGACCAGCATTATGGGTATGAGCCACATAAGCCTTTTTAAAATGTATTTTCCCATGTTAATTAAGATTCTTTCCGTTCTTAGCTACTATAAGGAAATTGGTCGAATGACCTTTATCATATATGCCGTATTTGAGAAGATTCTGAGGGAATGATATCTCCTCGGCGATGATATCAAAGCCAAGTCTCGGCAGCATGACATTGTCCCATTCATAAGGTCTGTCAAGATAAGACATCGGGAGGCTGTATGCAGTATCGTCGCAAAGGGTCGGATCAAAGACCTCTCCCCCGTGAACTGAACCGGTTTTTTCCTGTACGAGCTGCCTTGCAGCCATAGCCTCTTTGTCGTGCTGATAAAGATAGCAGTTGCTGTCAAGATATATGAGAAGCCCGCCCGGCTTGAGCACTCTTTGCCACTGTGTGAAGGTCTTGACAGGATCGGGAAGCGCCCAGGTCACAAGCCTGCATACGACCACGTCGAAAGTATCATCGGCAAAGGGTAGTTCATCGGCCGCAGTCACAAGATAATCGATATCGAATCCGAGCCTTTCTGCATTGGCTTTTGCTTTCTTGATCATGTTGGACGTAAGGTCGACGCCGGTCACCTTATGTCCGAGTGACGCCATAGAAGCAGCTATGAATCCGGGGCCTGTACCTACGTCGAGGACCTTAAGTCCTTCGCCTTCCAGATACCTTGAGATCCTGTCCGCCATGGGCTTTAAGCTTTCAAGAGAATAATCTCCGCCCCAGCTGGCAGCTCTTCCCTGCCAATATGTGTGCATGTTATCCTTTGCTTCACCTGCATGGGGTTTTACTGCGCATATTTCAAAGAGAGGAGACTCGCCGTAAAGTTCCTTTTCCCACTCTTCATATACGAATCTTCCTATATCCTCGGTTATGTTGACTTCAAATCCAAGGTTCGTAAGGGTCTTATCATCCCACTCGGGACGCCAGGTCGTTGTCAGAGGAGCTGTCTTGAAATACTCCAGATCTCCGCCGGATACTCTCTCCTTAGTTCCGTACTTTTCGAAATGCTTTCTTTCCCTTTCCTGAACTTTTTTCAGCAATTCCTCATCAAACCAATGCATATGCCAATTGGCATCATAGATAAGGAGCATCCCTTCAGGCCTCAAAAGTCTTTTGAACTCCGTATAGACCTTTTCGGGATATTGCAGGGTCCAGCTGACATTTCTGAGAACTATGGCATCAAAGCTCTCATCATCAAAGCTTAGCTCGTTAAGATCCATCTTCACGAAATTCGGTGACACGTTAAGTTTCTTTGCGTTTTCCCTTGCGCAGGCGAGCATGCCGTCGGATGAATCTATCGCTGTGATATTGTGTCCCTCTTCAGAGAGGATACATGCAAAAAATCCCGGACCCGTGCCTACATCCAGAATATCAAGCCCTTTTCTGTCCCCGAAATGCGAACATATTTGCTTTTTCCAAGCATCCTTTCTGAAGGAATCGAGTTCATTTGTAATATATCTGTTGTATCCTTCACCTCTTGACCAGCGCTTATCGCGCTCTTCCTTATTCATCGGCAATGCCCTCCTGTATATTTGATTCTTTGTGCTTTTTGTGATAACTCATGTAATAGATCAGCATGCATAT
>CAZALQ010000238.1:0-2800 GCA_964485605.1 uncultured Oscillospiraceae bacterium | reverse complement strand
GAACATCCTGAAAAACATGCTTTCAACAAGCCTCCGGGGATATGGGCTTCGCCTAAAGATTGTGATTTTGGGTGGAAAGACTGGTGTGAATCAGAAGAGTTTCATATAGAAAAGCTTAAAGAATCATTCTCTTTTGAAGTGTCAAAAAGTGCAAAGATACTGGAGATTCATTCAGAAAAGGACTTTGACCCGTACATAAAGAGCGATTTAGTAAGTATTGACTTTGAAAAACTAAGAGAGGACTATGACGGCGCAGAGATTTTCATAGATGATGTTTCTGCTGCCGGAGACAGTATGGGTTTTTTGTACGGTTGGGACTGTGATTCTATCGTGATATGGAACGCTGATGTGATAGAGCCAACAAGGGAAATGACCAAAGAAGCTGCTTTGGCATATGCCGAAAGAGTCATGGATCTTGGCTTAAACGATGAAACACAGGCATTTGTTGAGATAGCGATGAAAGCATTGAAAACACAGTTCAAGGAAACTGTAAAAGCTAACCGGGATCTTGAACGCCAGATAGGTGAGATGGAACAATGCAACCACGAAATATTTTCCAAAGTCGAAAGTGTAGCGCAAAAATATGTAATTTTAGAAGAAAAAGCAAATGCAATATTAACTAATAACACAAAAAAGATGGAAGAATTACTAAACAAGAACAAAGAGTTAAGGGCAGAAAATACTAAGCTAAAGGCTAAAACAGAACAAATTCAAGAAGAGCTTACTAATGCAAAAATGACTATTATGGATGCTGAAGCTTTAGAGGGCAGACTTGAGGATGAAATAAAGGAACTTTCTAAATTATCAAATAAAGCTTACGTAGTAATAGAGGGTGTTGACAGAGAGGGAGATCTTGGCGAACCGGTAGAAGAACCAATCGTTCGGGCTGTGTATTTGTCAGAAGATGCTGCAAGAGAGGGTATGAACAAGTTTCACGAGCCTGAGATATACGATGAACACAGTGGATATAGCGGGTTATCCCAAGGATCATTAAGTTTGATAGAATGTGAAGTTATTCCTGATGACAAAGCCCTTGAGATCGACCCAAAAGAACTTCTTACTACAGAAATTGGGCCAGACCGGACTAAATATGAGATACTAAAAGAGCAAAAGCAAGCAAAGGAACAAATTCAGGCAAAGAAACAAGAAGACGGTGCGATAAAGCATTGAATATAAAACATCTTTCCGGTATAAATCGGGAAGATGTTTCTCTTGACTTTAGTACACCATTGGTGTATTATATATGTAGGAGGATACTTATGGACATTAAAACAATCAGAAAAAGAACTAAACTTAAAAGAAAAGACTTTTCAGAATTGATAGGTATTCCTTTGGGAACAATCAGAAATTGGGAGCAAGGGATAAGAAAACCGCCGGAGTATGTTGTAAATCTGATAGACAAATACGTAGAAATGTTAGAAAAGGAAGGAAAGTTATGATATACCACATTATGTTTAGAGATACTCCTGTTATAGATATTGTAACAGATGATATGCAAAGGGTTGTAAAATATGAAAAATTTGTGCCTGACAAACCGCCACAGGCCTTTTGGGGGGACAATATAAACGCCAAGAGGCTTTACGACTTTCTCAAAGGCAGGTGCTATGAGGATAGTCGCCCGGATCTAAAAGAAATTCTTGCTGCCCACGGCCTTGAAACAAATGATCCTTATAGGTGGTGTCGTAAAACCCATGGAGTAACTTACGAAGACTTCTATTGGATTAGGTATGATGATGAAGATTTGACGTGGGAGGAGGTCAAAATACGATGATTTACAAAATGTCAAAAAAAGATGCTATTAAAGTATCCGGCAGCTCAAGAGGTTCACAAATAAAATTTTGTAAAGATGGTTATTGGTATAAAATTGATGAGTCTGGGCCGGAAGGCATGGCAGAACATTTGGTCACTGATATTCTTAAACATTCTTCATTAAGCCCTGACGAGTACGTAAAATATGAAGCGTGCGATATTGAATATGAAGGCAAAACATACAAAGGATGCAGATCAAAAGATTTTCTTGGCAAAAATGAACAGCTCATTAGTTATTCAAAAATATATGAACTCATGACTGGAAAGGATTTAAACGAGGACATTATACCGTTAAATGATCCTAAAGGGAGGATTGATTTTGTATGCGATGTCATAAAGGAATTTTCAGGACTCGATGTCCATGAACATATCGCAAAAATATTAACAATAGATATGATCACATTAAATACAGACAGGCATTTCAATAATTTTGGGATAATAACTGACCTAAATTATGAGAATGCCCGAAATGCTCCGATATTTGATAACGGAGCAGCGATTTTAAGTAATAACACAAGAAATCCTCCTGATCTTGAGGTTGAGAATATAGATGTTCATTCTAATATATTTGGTCGGCCATTTTCATCAGACCTTGAGTATCAGGCAGTAAGTGCAGGTTTATCTGTAAAATTTGACTTTAATGCAATAAAAAAAGAAATAGAAAAGTATCCTGATATAATGGGAGAAAGGATTAGAAAAATTCTGATAAAACAGATTAAAACTTATGAGCATACACCATCTCTTATTGTTAAAGAAGTTAAATTGCCAGTACAAGAAAAATCTACTAAAAGCTATACATTTATAATGGCAAGTGGAATCCCCGGGGCAGGGAAAACAGATGCTTGTAAGAATAAGATTCAGGAGCTGGAGAGCATAGGAATAAAGCAGGTCGATATAAATACAGTATTTTCAATGACTGCGCCAATAGCAAAAGCTATATTGAATAAAAATATAGAAGAATTAAAAAACGAGGTCAAATCCTCATTTACAG
>CAZALQ010000237.1:0-2809 GCA_964485605.1 uncultured Oscillospiraceae bacterium | reverse complement strand
GAATTCTACAGGAGAAGAGCAAAAGGCGGAATGGCTGCTATAACGCTGGTCGGCTGTGTTGGAAAAGCCGGAGAATCCAACAATATGAATATGCTGGACGATGACATATACGATGATAAGATAAGGGAGACTGTGGATGCAATACATGAGGGCGATTGTAAAGTGATTATGCAGCTTTATCATGCTGGCAGGAACAACACTTCTGCAGTAAACGGGATCAGACCTATAGCTCCGTCGCCTGTTCCTTCACCTATATATAAAGTAGTGCCGAAAGAAATGGACGAAAACGATATCGAGGAAACCCTGAGGCAATTTGTCTCTGCTGCACTTAGATGCAAGAGGCTTGGAGTAGACTGTATAGAAGTAAGTATAAGCGCTGGATATCTTTTGAGTGAGTTCTTATCGCCGCTCACAAATAAGAGAAACGATCAGTGGGGCGGAGATGAGACAAGAAGAATGAAGTATCCTTCTGAAGTGCTTAAAGCAATAAGGGAAGCCGTAGGAAGCGATTATCCTGTAATAATTAAGATATCCGGTGGGGATATGCTCGGAGGATATGACTGCGATTATATGGCAAGATTTATAAATCAGCTTCCTGAAGGCACCATTGATGGGGTTACCGTTACCGGAGGATGGCATGAAGCTCCGATACCGCAGATAACTTATCACGTGAGACCCGGGCAATATGCGTACCTTGCACATGAGATAAAGAAGAAGACCGGTATGAAGGTAATAGCATGCAACAGGATCAATAATCCTGAAACAGCAGAAAAACTGCTCGATGAAGGTGCCTGTGATTTCACTGGCGCAGCAAGAGCTTTTCTGGCAGATCCTGATTTTGCACTGAAGTCAGAGGCGGGCAAGCCATACAATGTTTGCCAGGGATGCAATAAGTGCCTTGAACGTACTTTGAAAAAGAAAGAGGTGCAGTGTGCATTTAACTCGGTTGCAGGAAGAGAATATCTTATATGTGATTCTGATAATAGTATTCATAAAAGGGTATTGATAGCAGGAGCAGGTCCTGCAGGACTAGAAGCTGCTTATCTGTGCGTAAAAAGAGGATTTGATGTTACGGTAATATATGAGGATAACAAGCTTGGGGGAAAACTTGAGGCGGCTTCAAAGCCACCATATAAACATGACTTTATCAAATATGCCGAAAATAAAGAGTATGAACTGAGAAATGTCAGATTCATGCCTGAATCGGTTTTAACAGAAGAACTGATAGAAGAAACCAAGCCAGATGCGGTTATAATAGCGATTGGATCATATCCCTATATTCCCAAGATTGAGGGATTGAATCCAGAAAAAAGTGTTTCTGCAGAAGAGATACTGATGGGAAAATCTGAACTCAAAGGTGACAGTGTAGTTATAATAGGCGGAGGAAGTGTAGGTCTTGAAACTGCTGAGTTTATAGCTTCAAACAGCGATAAGAAAATAACAGTGATTGAAAAATTGAGCAAAAGTGGAAAAGGCCTTGGAGGATCGAGATGGATCACACAAAATCATCTAAGGGACCTTGGGGTAAATATTATATGTGATTCTGATCTTATTAAATATGAAAATCAAAAGCTAATTATAAAAAAGGAATGTGTAATACAGTACATTGATGCAGATTTAATAGTGTTTGCTATAGGATACAAGCCTAATAAAAGTGAGAATATAACAAATTACCTTACAGAAAAGGGCATATCATACAAACTGATAGGAGACTGCAATGGCGGTAAAACCATTATGGATGCGACCAGAGAAGCATTTGAGGCGGTATATGATATTTAAAATAGAAAACAAAAATGGAGAAGAATTATCAATCTTCTCCATTTTGCGAATAGCGCCTTTTTAAGAGACATTTATATAAGGAAGAATATTAAGAAGCATTGTTCATATATGTAGCGGAGCATGTAGCTATTAATTTTCCGGATTCTTTGCTTACGATCTCTCCAGTGATAAAAATGATTCTCTTTCCTGTCTGCATTATTTTACCAGTAGCAATAAAGGTGTCGCCGATTGTTCCGGGCCTAAGAAAGGAAACGCTGAAATCAGCCATAGGTGCCCATGCTCCCGTAAGAACAGCGGCTGTTAAACCGACTGTATGATCCAGCATGGTGCAAACGATACCGCCGTGGAGCTGTCCTTTTCTGTTAGCTTCCCAAGGTTGAGAGGCAAATTCTATTGTAACGGTTTGTTCTTTAGTATCACAACCAATGTAGGTCGGTTTCATCATGGCATTAACTTTTTCAGGAAATGTGCTGTTTTCTTCGATCAAACCAGAAAGAAGTCTGTCTGCAGTTTCCTGATCAACTATATACTTACTCATTTTACACCTCCTATAATGTATATACTGTTGCAATAATCATACCTAAACCGATTTATGAGGAGAGGGTGGATAAAATGGTTAGATTTACTACCTTCTAACCGAATTATTAAAGGACGGTATCTATATCGATGTTGCAATATGCAAGAATATGCGACGTATATCTTGCAATTTACGAGAATTAAAATCAATTAATAGGGGTTTTCATGGGGATGGTATCAGGTTAATCCTTGGCATAATTGTTGCAATTTAAAGATGATAAAAGGTTGAAATAATTTATGGTTCACTCCTTTATCCAGATGAACTTTTTGCACTAAAAATGTTTTAAATTCAAAAACATATTGAAATAAAAAACTGGAGTGCTATATTTGAAACTGAACGGGTTTTTAACACGTTCGATACACAAAATGTTGTGGATAAAATGAGGTGAATTATGGCTGTAAACAAAAAACTGGTTACTGACCCCAAGTGGTGCAAGGGCTGCGGCATCTGCGT
>CAZALQ010000236.1:0-2809 GCA_964485605.1 uncultured Oscillospiraceae bacterium | reverse complement strand
TCAGTTGTCATATTAGGGAACTTTCTTGCGAATGCTTTTTTGTTGAATTTGTAAATATCCTTTGCCGCTTCTTCATAGTCTTCAGGGAATATGAAATTATTGTCAAGGACTGAAAGCGCACCTGTTTCTCTGTCTATCTTGTAGTTACCGCCTCCAAGTGCATCAACAACAGGGAATGCATAGTTTGAAAAAGAGTTAGTCGTACAATCGAAATCATACTGTTCAAAAAAGTCTGCCACTGTCTTTTCGAGCAGCTTGTAATCATGATACGCATCATATGCGTTTACACCCATAGAGCTAAAAAGCCAGCCACTCATTGCTGCAAGTACGGGAGTCCCTATATCAGGAGAAAAATCCCATACTTTTCTCACTTTTTGCCTTTTTTGTTCACATACTTCATTTGACATAGAAAAATCCTCCCTTCATAAATTTGACTAGTAAAGTTTTACTAGTCAAATTATATCTCGTATTAAGATATATGTCAATCTATGGTATAATCATCAATATGAAAAAGAGAGACACAAAAAAAGAAATATTGGCAGTATCAAAAAAGTACTTTTACAGAAACGGTTATTCGGGTACTTATTTGAATATGATTGCTAAAGAACTCGATATAGATAAACAGCTCATAAACTACCATTTCGGTTCTAAGGAAAAGCTTGCCATAGCAGTGAGAGACGAGATCACCGAAACGATCAGATTATCTTTTTACAAAGCTGCCCTCAATGTCGATATACGAAGCATCTACTATACAAATTCTGCTTTTACCCTTTGGCTTCCGACATATTTAAAAGGGGATGAAAATGCCAGACGCTTTTTTGAGGAACTCTTGATTTCGGAATTCGATATTGAAGTGCTTAGGAAGCAGTACCTAAGTGCGGTTTCTTATGAATTTAAAAAATATGATCCCGGAGAAACAAGGTCACCTAAGTTTTCTGAATATATCATCTCCTACCATTCTGCCAGGTGGCTCATGCATTACTACTGCAGGGGAGATATAGATATGGACAGTGAAGAGTTCGAAAGAAAGTATTATTATCTCAATTGCGATCCTTTTTTCTCAGATCACAAAAGGCTTGAAAGGATATATACGGGAGCAAAGGCACTTCTTGGTAACTTGGATATAACTATAAAGCCAGATTTTGATATATCAATTGAGATCAAACAATAGAAGTTTTATAGGTAAGAAAACATACTTAAGCGACAACCTTGTTGCGCTTCCAATAAACTATATTTGAGTATGCGTTGATTTCTTTCTGTCAACTTCGACGACAAAATTAAAGAACATTTCCAAGAAATACAAAACAGGATGCGAGTAACAACGTGACCAAACTGTGGCAAAAATGCCGGAGCAATTAATGCCCCTTTAAATAGACCCATAAAAAATTTCATTAAGATGCTACTTTAATCTGACAACCTAAGCAGCAGTTCGTCCGGTTTTAGTATCTCGACGTCTGCTGCTTTAAAATCTTTTGTATTATTAGTTGTGATGATAACTATCCCATTAAATCTCTTTCGTCTGGGTCTACGCCAATCGTAACACCGGCTGGAAGCATATCAAGGAATGATTCTGCTTCAGCTACCAATTCCGAATATTCCCCAAAGGAATTATTGAACTCTGTATTTTTTAACACACACATAATTCATACCATCAATGCACATTTGGCATAATATATAGACATCTTCATCAAATATTCTACCATAATCAGGCAATATTTTTCCACTGAAACACAGAAAGAATGCACCAGCTTTTACAGGCTATGGATGAATCACTGAAAAAACTTGCGGTTTTTTTGTCGCTGTTCATCATGGTATAATTGCTTATGAGAATTATTTGATACTGGGCCGGCATTTCAGTGTTGCAGGGGTGTATCTAAAGCCGTTTCTAAGCTTAAAACCTACGGAGGTAGACATAGTGACAAACTATGAAAAAATGATAAAGGGAATGATCTACGATCCAAATGACGAAGAGATCATGAGGGAGCAGGTACCACTTCAAGATAAATTGTGGGAATTCAATCAGCTGAAACCTTCTGACCAAGGAAAGAAGCAAAAGTATATGCATGAGGTTTTTGCAGAGTGCGGCGATGACTGCTATATAGAGCTTCCCTTCCACGCCAACTGGGGCGGCAGTCACGTTCATTTCGGATCAGGAGTTTATGCAAATTCCAATCTTACGCTGGTAGATGATGGTCATATCTATGTGGGAGACAGGGTCATGTTCGGTCCAAATGTGACCGTAGCAACAGCCAATCATCCCATCGATCCTTCTCTGCGTTTGAAAGGATATCAATACAACAAGGATGTGTATATCGGAAATAACGTATGGATTGGCGCAGGGGTCATAATAGTGCCGGGCGTACATATCGGAGAAAATACTGTCATCGGTGCTGGGAGCGTGGTAACAAAAGACATCCCGGCCAATGTAGTTGCAGTGGGCAATCCTTGCCGCATTTTAAGAGAGATCTCCGATCGCGACAAAGAGTACTTTTACAAAGATGAAAAAATAGAAAAAGAAACGATTTTGAACTGATCCCCTATGCCTGATTCTCCTGGATCATCCAGTGCTCTTCAAAATTATCTTCTCCGCTGTCTTTGGCCCTACGGATGTCATCCAGGTTGTTTTTGAGGAATTCCGAGTAGATTTTGAGAAGTTCCCTCATTTTTTTGTCTTTGAATGCCTTTTTTGAATATACAAGGCAGATATTACACTTGTTATTTTCGTCATCTAAGGGCACGCTTACGATATCTTTGTATTTCGGCGTGATATCAGCTCCTATATATACGCAGTCCTTGTTGTGTAGACGCC
>CAZALQ010000235.1:649-2842 GCA_964485605.1 uncultured Oscillospiraceae bacterium | reverse complement strand
ATTGAAATGCTGTTTAATCTTGTCTTCCATCTGATTTGCAGCATCATCAGTAAAAGTGATCATAACTATTCTTTTTGCCATTTCCTTCATGGAACAATTCTGAATATGGCAAATGTAGGCGATCCTAGAAATCATGGTAAAGGTTTTCCCTGTTCCTGCTCCTGCCTTAACAATAATATTCTTAGTAGAATCCGCGTGCTCAATCCTGTACTGTTCAAGGTTAAAATTACATTCCTTATCAATCAGCCCCATTATCTCCAGCTGCTTCTCAGTAATACCCTTGCCGTCTTTAATGACAAAAGACGATACACCTGCATTCAATGATGACACCGAATAGGCTACGCAATTAAACACCTGAAATGTTGCCCCTTTGAAAGGTTCTTTTTTACTTCCTTTTCCTTCAAGATCTATCCTCAGATCAAAACCATCTTCTATGAGCCCCTTCTCTGCTATAACAGATTTAACTGAATCGGCGATTATAGCTAAATCTCCTTGATCTTCAGTTATGACATAAAGCTTTGTTCCTGTACCATATGCGGCGGATAGCTTATTCTTGATGTCATCGTTCATATCAGCATGAGGTATATAGGCAAATAGGGAATACGCAGACTTGATAGGGCTTTCTGCATCCTCAACCAAATCTGTATTCTCTACGGATGTATCCTCAATATTTAAATCCGTCTCAAATATCTGGCGCACTCTGTACATTAGTTCAGGAGAAAAATCAGCACAATGACTTAAGGCACCTTTGTGATTCTTGATGCCTAGATTCATCTTCTCATAAAAAGCTTTCTTCGATTCCAGATCCTCTTTAAGTATCGTAGACTCAAACTCGCAAACAGATTCTATGCCTTTCTTGTCATAATCTTCTTTTGAAAGATTCGGAAAAGCTACCATGTCATAGACTAAGGGTGTTTTCCCAGTTTTCTGTCGGATTTTGCTACGCATTTTATACACATAGCCCCTCGCCTGGGAAGTTGGATTTTCAGAACTTTCTCCTTCTTCACCAGTTTCCTCATCTTTTGTCTTGATTATAATTGCATCTCCATTTTTGACTTCCTTGATAGTATCCGGTTTCCACGCCTTCACTTCAAAAATGATTATTCCTATCTTGGGTGCAAGAAGGCACACATCAAACTGAGCGCCAAATACCGGACGATTCCTGTATATTACATAAGAATCGTCAAAATACTCCATCAATTTCTTTATCACGTAATCCTCGCCCCAATTATCACTCTGGAGATCGGATCCAATAAACTTCGCCATAATTAAGCCTCTCCTTTGAAAGAGTTTTCATTATTTCTCATCCGGAAGAATTTCGACCACATCATCGATTTTACAATCCAAGGCACTACAGATCTTTGCCATAACCTCCATGGTCACATTCTCATTATTTGCCAGTTTGGTCATCGTGCTATTCCCTATACCAGCCATCTTCCTTAGGTCTTTTTTCTTTAAGTCTTTATCAATCAGAAGTTTGAATAATTTCTTATAGGATACGCTCATATACCCTCCCGAACGTTCAAAACACAGCGTCCATCTGACTTTATCCAGTCATATATGCTGAATAATCGTTATAGACACTTGTCTACAATCCACCATATTACAGTATAGCACTTTCTTCCGATTTTGGGTATAAAATGTTGTGGTTTGGTGTTTTTTCTTGCCCATACGTAAAAGTAAGGGCGCCTAACAAAATTTATGCCATGCGCCCCGCTCATAATTCTATGTGTTTTACCACTTCCGTCCATTCATCTGCCATCGATCGTGACTCTTGATGCCCTTCACCGCCTGTCTGAGGCTCTTTGCCCGCCCATGCATATGGTAGGGTTCGGAATGATGAGAGTGGAATATTACGACCACGTTCTCCGGACAATCCGGGCTGTGAAGACTCCAGAAGTGTCCGGTATTCTTGGATCGGATCGTAATGTCATACAGATCCTTGTAGATTACGCTGAAATACCGCTCATCCAGAGAGTCCAGTTCTTTCACATCAAACATAGGCAACCTCCTTACCATATCCGCCTGCTGCCTCTGCCACACACATCACCGGCTCCGCTGTGATCTCCCTGAAGTCTGTCACGACCTCATCTGCCCTGGTGATAGTAAGCCTGCCACCCTCACAGCGTACCGTGATCGGAGTGCCCTCATCGAAGCCGAGATCCCGAAGCCACTGCCCTTTCAGCATAATTG
>CAZALQ010000235.1:0-639 GCA_964485605.1 uncultured Oscillospiraceae bacterium | reverse complement strand
TATACCGATAACCCGACTGCTCATAGACCTTCATATTTCGATATTCCTTAAACTTCATAACCATGCCCTAGCTTTCTTTATTTTTCCTGTTCCGCTTTCCAGTTATCCAGTAGGCGGAAGAGGATCTTCTCCATGTCAGCCTGCGAATAATTGGAAGAGAAATATTTCTGCAGCTTCTTTTCCGTAAGAACGATGTTCTTTGACTGGTTCCGCCCGGTCACGTTATTCCCCAGCAGCTTTATCAGTTCCGGCTGAGAAATAGACTTGGCATCATTCAAATACTTCCTGAGTGCCGTGATCTGATAGGACTTCACCATCCCGTTTGCTTTGATATACTCGTACAGATATTTCTGAGTCTGTGTCCCGATGAAGGAAATATCCACGGCAGTCATGAGAGGGATCTTCTTCTGGTCCACCAGCTCCAAAAGCTCCGGTATCAATTCTGTCAGCCGGATATACCTCTGAAGCTGGGCTCTACTCTCTCCAAGTTCCTCTGCCAGTTCGTAATCTGACCTCACGCAGAAATTTGTCTCATTTTGAGACGCATTTTTTTCGGCGATGGTTGCCGTTCTTCCATTCACTACTTTTCCACTCTTTCCCGGTCTGCCTGCCTTGCGTTTAACCGCTTCATAGCGCATC
>CAZALQ010000234.1:0-2850 GCA_964485605.1 uncultured Oscillospiraceae bacterium | reverse complement strand
GTAGATGCGGTGAACTTTACTGTTCCGAAGGTAATCACAAATAAGGATGGAATCGGCATATATCTTACACGGGCTACGGCTCCATATCCGAAGGGAAGCATCGACTACTCCTACTATAAACAGGTCTGCGTTTACTGTATCAAACCGGATGCTCTTCAGTTCTACTGTGATTAAGGCATGAATTATGGCAAGGCCAAGGTTGAAGCGGTAGAGGATATTGAGATTCTCCGTTTTATTGAGAACGGATATAAAGTGCAGTACATCGAAGTGGATTCTGAGACTGTTGCCGTGGATACACCAAACGATCTGGAGAAAGTTAGAGCTATTGTGGCTTCGAAAATTGAAGCCGGTGAGATTAGCAATCGGTAAAATTGTGCTGGAGGAATATTAATGAACAAAGTACACGTTCTGGATTGTACATTGCGGGATGGAGGTTACTGTAATGATTGGCGTTTTGGATTTGATAACGCTAATAGAATAACCTCCGGTCTAGTAGAAGCCGGGGTTGAGATTATTGAATGTGGCTTTATTACGAATAAAGTCGAGTATGATCCGGAAGTGACCAAATTTAATACTGTTGATGAGGTGTCAAAGGTAATCCCGGAGAACAGGGAAGGAAAAATCTTCGTGGCCATGATGAATTATGGCGAATACAGGATTGAAGATTTACCCCCGTTTGATGGGACATCTATTGATGGCATCCGTGTTGCATTTCATAAGAAGAATTTGAAAGAGGCTCTGGAACTTTGTAAGCAGATCAAGGAAAAGGGTTATCTTATCTTCATCCAGGCGATGGTTTCTCTATGCTATACAGATGAAGAATTCCTCAGCCTGATTCGTTCTGTCAACGAGTTTGAACCGTATGCTTTCTATATTGTTGACAGCTTTGGAATGATGAAGGGAAAGGATCTTACTCGTCTGTTTTATATGGTTGAACACAACCTGAAGGAAAATATTTGGATCGGTTTCCACAGCCATAACAATTTACAGCTGGCTTATTCCAATGCGCAGAGTCTTACTACCGTCCAGACAGGAAGGAACCTTATTATTGATTCTTCCATCATGGGAATGGGGCGTGGTGCCGGTAATTTGAATACAGAATTGTTCTTGGATTATCTCAATGAAAATGCGTGGAAGCATTATGAAATTAAACCCCTTCTTACAATTGTAGATAAGATACTTACGCCGTTTTATGAGAGAAGCTACTGGGGATATTCCTTACCAAACTATATCTCCGCGTCTCATAATGCACATCCGAATTACGCGGGATATCTAGACGCAAAAAAGACTCTCACCTTCGAGGATATGGATGAAATCTTTGACATGATGGATGAGGAAAGGAAGGTTTCTTACGACAAGACATATATTGAGGAATTGTATCTTAAATATCAAGAGAAGGATCATGTTCAGGAAGCTCATCTGTCTGATTTGATGGAGAAGCTCGCTGGAAAAAGTGTTTTGATGATTGCACCTGGTCAAAGTTCTATTGCGGAGCAGGATAAGATTATCGCTTGCGCACGACAGGACAATGTGGTGGTCATTAGCATTAATTATGACTATGATGAAAGCCTGACAGATCTGCTGTTTGTAAGTAATCTTCGACGTTATCGGGACCTGCCGGTGGAGAAGAGATCGAAGTGTATCGTGACCTCAAATATCCCAGCATTGGATGTATATTTACAAGTCAGGTACAAGGATCTGCTGAACAAGTACGAAGTAGTTGAGGACAACGCCGGCTTGATGCTCGCCAAGCTGCTTGTCCAGCTGGGTGTAAAGAAGATACTGATTGCCGGTATGGATGGATATTCCGTAAATCCTGACGAGAACTATGCTGACCAGAAAATGAACTTTTACACCGAAAAAGAAATGGCTGAGAAGAAGAATTCTGGAATGAGTGCCGTTCTGCGGGAGTTAAATAAGGATGTGGTCATCGAATTCCTGACTACGCCGAGGTTTGTAACGCTGTAAGGGAGAGGGATATATGCGAGTAATAACATTTGGAGAACTTCTATTACGCTTAGCGGCTCCGGGATACACAAAACTTTTTCAGAAGGAAAGCCTTGATGCAACCTTTTGTGGAGGAGAGGCAAATGTTGCAGTCTCCCTCGCAAATTTCGGAGTGAAATCAGTCTTTGTAACTAAGCTTCCTGATAATGATGTTGGTATAGCTGCCACGCATGCATTGGATTACTTCAAGGTGGATACGTCAAAGATTATCTATGGGGATGGCAGAATGGGTCTGTACTATCTCGAAAAAGGAGCATCACAGCGTCCTTCTAAGGTAATCTATGACCGAGCTTATTCAGCGATTGCTCTTGCGATGAGAGATGAGTTTGACTGGGATTCGATTTTTACTGGAGCAGACTGGTTCCACTGGACAGGTATCAATCCAGCGTTGTCAGATGAGCTAGCAGAGATTTGTGCTATCGCCTGCCAGAAAGCGCAGGAGAAAGGGGTTAGAATTTCCTGTGATTTGAACTATCGTGGGAAGCTATGGTCTCCGGATAAGGCGCAGACAGTCATGAAACCTCTGATGAAATATGTGGATGTATGCATTTGCAACGAAGAGGATGCGGAGAAGGTTTTGGGAATCAAGTCTGAAGGAACAGATGTTGAAAGTGCGGAATTGAATGATGCAGGATATGTCCGCACAGCGGAGTTGATATACAGCTATTTCGGGTGCAAGTACATCGCAACAACACTTAGAAAGAGTTTCTCCGCCAGTCGAAACGGATGGAGAGCAATGTTCTATGACGCGGAAGCATTGGAAAGCTACTTCTCAAGGGAATATGATATTCAGCTTGTGGATCGCGTTGGTGGTGGAGACAGCTTTGGAGCCGGTCTTATCTA
>CAZALQ010000233.1:0-2852 GCA_964485605.1 uncultured Oscillospiraceae bacterium | reverse complement strand
CTGGCTCTTTGTTTCTCCGTAGGTGTTTCTAAAATCAGCTACGCCTGAAGTCTGCATATAGAAGACATCTTCAGGAAACCTTACATAATCAAACTGAATTTCGTTGAATCCGAACTTTCTTACGGCCTCTATTCCCAAAGCAACTTTGTATTCCCAAACGCCTCTGCTGTATACAGAGGGCCAGTTTGTGCCGTAATAATCTATGCAGTTCTCAGGATGGTCATAGGAGTAGTTCTGATCTTTAAATACGACTATCCTTCCTATGGTGTATATGCCTGCATCCTGGAACGCTTTTACCATGGCAGCCCAGTTGCTTGTATCAAATGCTCTGTTCCAATTTGAATAATTGTAATTAGAGGGAGAATATACAGCTGCCGCTTCTGAGTCAAATCCGAGGATATCATCGAAGATATCTATGCATACGGCATTTATTCCAAGGGAAAGGGCACAATCTAAATAGGCCTGGTACTCATCGCTGCAGCCGACACAAAGGTACATAGCGCCGCCCTTTTTAAGGAGCTCGTTATTCTCAAAGCTGGGTTTTTCATAAGGATAATAGTCAAGGAGCAGGGGGTCACCGCCATAAGTCTCATAGGATGCCACTGCGCCCTTATGAAAATCTGCTTCCCCATGCTCGTTATATAGGGATAAGGCTTCTTCCTCGGTGGGAACGAGGTACTTTGAAAATACATAACCTTCTGTTCCTTCAAAGGAAACCTTGTACATGTTTACGCTTCCGTCCTCCTTAAGGCGGTCAAGCCCTAATATATCCAACTTACTTCCTTTGGGAGCGAAACCTGCGATCTTTATATCATCAGGTGATGCGTATATGGTTACGGGAGTTCTTACATATCTGGTCTTTTCGGAAACCACTTCATTCAGGTCTTCAGTAAAATGGCCGGGTTTTGCGAAGTATTCTTCCCCATCTATCAGATATCTTTCGTATAGGATATTTCCTTCTTCATCCGTTTCAGGCCAATCGACTAGGGTCGCGATAGTTCCCCTTGGAACCTCTTTTGCTTCGGAGAATATGACTTCTCTTGATGCGATCCGTCCAAGAAAGTCTTCTTCAATGGTTTCCTTGCAGGTATACAGCAGGATGCTGCCTTCTTCGGCCTTGAGGTAGCCTTCTGTTTTTGTGATATCTTCGCGGACTCTTGCTTTGCGGTTTTTGTCTCTTATATTCTGTATACTAAAATAAACTCCTGCTGCTAATGCAAGCAGGAGTATAATGACGATTATTGTTGTAAATGCTTTTCTTTTCATATTGAAGGGATATGTATATAGCCGCCGCCGAGGACTCTGCCTTCTTCATCATAGAAAACTGCAGTTTGCCCTGGAGTTGCGGCTCTTACCGGTTCATCAAAGGTGAGTTTTAAAAGATTGTTTTCAGTGCATTCAGCTATAGCAGGCTGAGCATCATGACGGTAACGTATTTTTGCAAAGCAACGGATTTTTTTGTCCGGCATAATACCCTCAATGCCCATGAAGTTTACATCTCTTATGAGTACTTCTTTGCAGTAAAGAGCATCATCTTTGCTTATGACGACTTCATTCTTTTCAGTATCTATTCTTTTTACAAAGGCCGGGTATCCAAGGGGAAGCCTAAGGCCTCTTCTTTGTCCTACCGTGTAGTGGATGATGCCTCTGTGTTTACCAAGAACATTGCCATCCTCATCTACGAAATTACCTTCTCCCGGTATTTCTCCGTCATAGTTATATTCAATATACCCGGCATAGTCGCCGTCAGGAATAAAGCAGATTTCCTGAGAATCAGGTTTGTTGGCTACAGGAAGTCCGATAGTTGTTGCTATTTTTCTTACTTCATCTTTTGAGAAGTTACCAAGAGGCATGAGAGTTGCCTTAAGCTGCTCCTGGCTTAGCCTTGTCAGCATATATGTCTGATCTTTTCCCTTGTTTAAAGCCTGTCTTACTGTGTACCTCCCGTTTGGCATCCTGTCTATGTATGCATAATGACCGGTGGCAACATAGTCTGCACCCATATGCTTTGCAAATCGCAGCATGCCTGCCCATTTGACATTTCTGTTGCAGCCTATACATGGATTGGGAGTAAGGCCTTTAAGGTAGTCATCCATAAATGGTTTGATGACTTCATTTGAAAAAGCTTCAGTGCAGTTTTCAACATAGTAAGGTATGCCTAGGATATCTGCAACTATCCTTGCATCATCTATTTCGCAGCAACGGCTTTCTTCCCCTGTTTCCGGCATCCAGGTTTTTAAAGTCAGTCCTATGACCTCAAATCCTGCAGCCTTAAGCAGATATGCAGCAACTGAGCTGTCCACACCGCCTGACATTCCGACTACGACTTTTCCTTTGTATTCGTTGCTCATAATGTAGATATTTTATCACAGCTTAATGGGATAAAATATAGAATGAATACATAAGATATGCGATTTTTGTATGATATAATCAACAAAACATCCCATGGTGATTAAAGGTCGGTTAAGTTTATGAGTGGAGCGTATCAATATTACAGCGAAGGCTTCTTTGGTTTCGGGCCTCCGGGAACATTTAAAGCCTATACGATGATGCATTTTGTCCCAATTATGGTTTGCATTGGGTGCATAATATTTGCATGGATTAAAAGGGATTATTTTCGTAAATGGGATAAGGAGAGTTCCTTTCGTTATATCCTTTCATTTCTTGTGTTCCTAATGGAATTTGGATTCTATGTGCGACTTTTATATGTCGGAGATCCTTCCGGAAGATATCTCATGATGGCAAAGCTTCCTGTGCAGGTATGCGAGCTTGGGGCCATATCATGTATATTTATGGTCACAAGCAAAAACAAGATACTTTTCGGAATCAACTATTTTGTGACCTTGTTCGGG
>CAZALQ010000232.1:0-2853 GCA_964485605.1 uncultured Oscillospiraceae bacterium | reverse complement strand
GAGCTGTGCCCAAAGATATGCTGCATTAAGATCTGACTGAAGATAGCTGTCTCCAAAATCCACCCAGTTGTACTTAGCGACCTGACCTCTATAGAACTGGCTTCTGTTTGTACCCTTTTCTCTGAGTATCTCTGCTTTCTCGATATATGCTTCGTTGTTAATAAGGATTGCTCCGCCCTCACCCATTGAATAGTTCTTTGTTTCATGGAAAGAGAAGCATCCGAAATCTCCGATAGTTCCAAGGGCCTTTCCCTTGTATGTACTCATAACACCCTGAGCAGCATCTTCAACAACTTTTAGATTGTGTCTTTTTGCTATATCCATAATGGTATCCATTTCGCAAGCAACGCCTGCATAGTGGACTACACATATAACCTTTGTCTTATCAGTAATCGCATCCTCAATCTTTGTTTCATCAATATTCATAGTATCAGGACGAATATCTACAAATACTAAGGTTGCGCCTGCAAGAACAAAAGAGTTTGCTGTGGACGAGAAAGTAAATGAAGGAAGAATAACTTCATCTCCCGGTTTTAAATCACAAAGAAGTGCTGCCATATCAAGAGCGGTGGAACCGCTTGTTGTAAGCATAGCTTTCTTTGTTCCAAATCTCTTTTCTATCCACTCATTGCATTTAAATGTGAAAGGACCATCACCACAAATCTTATGGTTCTCAATAGCCTCTTTCATATACTCAAGTTCTTTGCCTGTAAACGGCGGTACATTGAAATGAATCATACCCATTATTCTTTCCCCTCAATATCTAAATCATTATTATCAATACTGTATTTTCTTCTCTGCAACGGCCTTAAGATGTTCCCCATAAGGGCTCTTGCCATACTTTTTTGCTGCTTCCAATAGCTTATCAGTATCTATAAACCCATTGATATAAGCTATCTCTTCAGGTGCTGATATAGTTACATCCTGTCTTGATTGAATCATCTTTACAAAGTTTGATGCTTCAAGAAGCGAATCCATTGTACCTGTATCAAGCCAAGCAAAGCCTCTTCCTAAATTCTGAACATTAAGCAATCCATCATGAAGGTACATTTCGGTTAAAGTGGTTATTTCAAGTTCCCCTCTCGCAGAAGGTTTAACTTTGTTGGCTCTTTCAGAAACACCTGCAGGATAGAAATAGAGCCCGGTGACAGCATAGTTGCTCTTTGGAAGCTCCGGCTTTTCTTCTATGCTTAGAACTTTACCTTTATCATCAAACTCAACAACACCAAATCTTTCAGGATCTGGAACGTGATAACCAAAGACTGTTGCTCTGCCATCATCCTCTGCCCTTCTAAGCGCAGCCTTAAGCATTGTTCTGAATCCGCTTCCATAGAAGATATTATCTCCAAGTATCATTGCACATGCATCATCACCTATAAACTCTTCACCAAGTATGAAGGCTTGGGCAAGTCCATCAGGAGAAGGCTGCACCTTGTATGAAAGATTGATTCCGAATTGAGAACCATCTCCCAGAAGCTCTTCAAATCTTGGAGTATCATCCGGCGTACTGATGACAAGAATGTCCTTAATACCTGCCAACATCAATGTACTTAGCGGATAATATATCATCGGCTTATCGTATATAGGTAACAACTGTTTACTTGTTACTTTTGTTAATGGATAGAGCCTAGTTCCTGCTCCACCTGCTAAAATTATACCTTTCATCATTAATCAAAAATTCACCTAGAATAAAAAAACACCAAATACGTTTTTTCAACAAACATTATAATTTTATTATCATAATAATTCTTGGTCAAGCTTAATGTAACACAATCAATCGTGGTCTTTATTTACGATTCTTTTAAGTACTACCATACATTGTTCATAAAGTTCTAAAACCATGCTTTCTTTTGAAAATAATAGATAAAACCCATACCCTGAAAAGAAAAGTAACGCAGAAATCATTAAAGAGATAAATGGATTTAGATCTAAAAATAATATCCAAATTGAAAGGAGTAGTCCAATCATAATCCCTTTTATTATTGTCACATAATGAATACTCTGTATGGAATCAATTATTTCAGATTTTAGTGCCTTGTATTGAACAATTAAAACAACCAATTCCGCAATGAGAGTCCCTATAGCTGCGCCAGTAGAAGCGAATTGCGGAATTAAAACTGCGTTAAGTATTGTATCAGTAATGGCGCCTGCAATCTCAGATTTTAATACTACTGACTCTCTATTCGTCGGCACCAAGATTTGTATACCCATTACGTTTGAAATACCAATCAATAACAATGTTGGCATTATTATCTGCATGGGAACAACAGATCCAATATACTCGTTCCCTGCCAAAAAAAGTATCCCGTATTTTGCAAAAACAATAAAATATATAGAAAGTGGAAGAGCACTTATCCAAACAAAATTCAATGCTTTAGGGGTCACTCTTTTAAATTCATCTAACTGGTGGTGATTGATATAATAAGATACTCGTGGAAGCAAAACGACACCTAAAGATGTAACAACACTCACCAGCAGTGATTTAATCCTCACTGCCGCATGATACAATCCAACATCCGTTTCACTTGATAAAAAGCCAAGCATCACTATGTCTAGATTGGTATAGATAGTTGTTGCACATGCCATAGCAAAAAATAATGCTACGGGTTTTAAATGCCTTATTAAATTGTACTGTCCTAGATACTTAAAACCTATATACTTATGTGCATTTAATAAATTGAGGATATTAGATGCCGAAGAGGCAAAAATAGTTATTATTCCATATATAACATAATCTTCTTCTTTATGAACAAATACAAACAACGCTATCAACGCAATCAATTTAAAAATAATAGATCTTATTGTTATATATTTATACTGTTCTAAAGCCTTATATAACCATTCCATACCAAT
>CAZALQ010000231.1:0-2854 GCA_964485605.1 uncultured Oscillospiraceae bacterium | reverse complement strand
GAATTTCTAGCAGCATCTCTTAAAAGTGTAATGATAATAATAAAGAACTGAGGCCATACAACATACATCTTATCCTATTTGTACGATACATCTAAATACCTTCATTGTATAGCTCGTTATCTGCCTCGAGCATGGATACAAGTATGGCATACTCGCATTTCTTTTCATTTCTGTCCTTATCAAGTTCTTTGAAGAAATGCTCGTTCTTGTGCTTTGTGGCAGTAGTATCATTTTCGTTCTTCAACTCAAACATGATAGAGATATATTCTGTTCCGTCGTCATCAAAGTCCCTGAATATGAAGTCGCCCTTGGAACCTGATTTTGAATCATTGTCATTCTCAAAGTATGCATTTTTAAAGGCTGTAGATCTCAGTTTATTGAATTCATAGGAGCAATGCTGTTCCAAAGACTCTCCTACCATTTTTGTAGATTGCTTAGTTTTAAAGTCCTTGTAATAAGCTATCATCTCATCTTTGTCTGCTATCTGCTGCCTAAAAGCTTCTTCGGCAGTTTGGCTCTTTATGACAAGAGCGTTTATCTGCTCTTCTTTCTCCTTTACAGCTTCGCTTACTCTAAGCATTGTTTCAGCTTCCTGTCTTTCAACTTTAGCATTGAGCTTTTCAATTTCAATACTCTTGCTCGACAAAAGATCTGTCATACCTTTTTCAGCTTCTGCCTTTGCAAGGGAAACTGCCTGAGCAAGCTCTTTTTGATGCATTTCTTTTGCCTGCTCAAGTTCTCTGCTGTATCGTTTTTCAATCTCTTTCAGATCCTCTTTGTATTCATGATCCCTAATTTGCTTTACTATAGATTCATAATCATTTTCGTCTATGGTGAACACTTCTCCGCAATGAGGACATTTAATTTGATTCATTTTAATCTCCTTTATCTAAACCCTTTCCGGCAATCTTTTCATATCATGATAAAATGATACCACAAAATACATTTCCGAAAAAGAATCTGTGCAATATGCACCCATAGCGCCTAATGCAAAGATATTTTTTGTATTATTTGACAAATATATTGTATATTTACTAACATTTAATACAGTGCTAAAATATATGTAGAGCAAAGCTCATTTAACATCTTAAATCGGATGAACTAAAAATTTATCATATGGAGGTAAAGGCTATGAAGAATTACGAAGTTTTCCTTGAAGAAGCTAATCCATGCGGCGGTGAAGATAATCTTTCAAAAAGAGAATTCATCGAAGTGGAATGCGAAGATCCTGAAACATATGTAAGAGAGAACGGAAGATTCCCGATTCAGGAAGTAAGTACAAACGATAAGGGCGAGCTGATTATCCACACCGGTGACGGACACGGATACTTTATCAGATATACCTTTACCGAAGTATAGCTTCAGAGATAGATACACAGTAAGGGCCGGCTTTATAGCCGGCCCCTTTTTTTATCCAATATACTTAATCTATTTAGGCTTTTTCATTTGCCATTTTGTATATCTCTTCAACAGCAATTCTTGTCTTTGCAACTACATCCATATCTTTGGGGAAGCAATAGTAAAGACAATCCTTGTTTCCTATGCAAATAATGTCCCCAAGCTCGTACCAGAAATAATCTGAATAGCAGCTGTAGCATGCCTTTGGTCCCTGTTCATAATGAAGCTTTCCATCGCAGCCATCAAGAACAAAACCGTTTTTGTCATGATGAAGATGTCCGTCGCCTACCATGTATATGGCATTAAAATCAACCATAAGGCCTATACTTACATCGGTATCCAGGCTATATACTCCCTTTTCTATATCTTCCCTTACGCACTGTCTTTCCCACGCATACCAGTCAGGGATATGAGAAAACTCCGTATTTCCATCCTTTGCTTTAAGCCTTCCAAGCTCGTCCATATCATATTCCTTGCCGCAGGCTTTGCATTTAAGGACAGTTCCCTTTCCTTCCATTTGGCCTTCAGTATTGCAGCTTGCGCATTTAAAAAGGATCCTGTTCAAACCGTCTGCTCTAAAGGCCTCATCTATCACTACATTGTTTTCTTCCTGCCACTTAAAATAGTCAAAGGAAAAGGCTTTATCAAGAATCGCATCTATTTCATCGACTGACTTCTCTTTAAGTTCTTCCGGGGTAAAGAGGCATTCCATAACTGCCGATACCTTTACCTTCCTCTTTTGGAGGTTATTGTATAAAGGGTCTCTTGTAAAGGAACCGTAGGTTGTAATCATTACAACAGGAACCTTCATCCTTCTTAGGAATACACCCATACGTCTTGGAAGCGGCGTTGCAGTGCCGTCAAAGGAATAGCTTGCCTCAGGATACATAAGAACGCTCGTCTTGTTTTCCTTTAGGGCATAGGATATATCGCCTATGAGCGATATGTCGGTAACAAACTTTTGGGTAGGTATGCAGCCAAGGTGTCTCATAAGACTTTCCTTCCCTACGAATCCGTCTGATGTGCAAACGATATTGTAGGTCTTCGGATACATGATCTTAGAGACTATCTCAAGGTCTAAGAAACTGGAATGGTTCATGAGAATGAGCCATGGGCCATCCCCTGCCTTTTCCATGTTCTTCTTCTCATAGGTAAAATCAACCTGCTTTAAATCCCCGTTTCCCGCAAGTCTCATTACAGCCGCAAGGAGCTTGCTTGGTTTATATGGTCTTTTATGCTCTGGTCTTGGCAATGCCATGACTTCTTCATAATTTACCTTTTTCGTTTTGATCTTCATTTCTTTACCACTACTTAATACTATTTTTCTGATATTGTCGCACTCCCGGCTGACCAGGTCTTTGCCCCCACACTTGCCTTTACCGGGATTTCCCGAGGACTTACTTCTAAACTATGCCATGCTCACGGCTATTTCTTCTTCACCGCTTACGTGGATCCC
>CAZALQ010000230.1:0-2859 GCA_964485605.1 uncultured Oscillospiraceae bacterium | reverse complement strand
GTCAAGTCCAACATATTCATCCAGGTTTACGCTGTGCACCTTGCTGAAGTCCAGTCCTTCTTCCCGGCAGCGGCGGGCAAGTTCCCTGTACATACCCACAGGGCTGGAACCGGTGGCCAGTCCGAGAGTGCAGGCAGGCTTGTCCCTGACAATCTTGTCAATGATATCTGCTGCTTTTTTTGCGCCGTCTTCGTAGTCTTTTGCAATGATAACCTTCATCTTCATTTCCCCCTTGAAATGATTATTGTTTTATTTCTTAGGGACAACCGTCCCGTTGTCCTTCCAGATGCACTTTTCCGGAATCGTTCCGCGTACGCAGGATGTTGGATACACATTGGAAGCCCTTCCGATGACCGTTCCGGGGTTCAGTACACTGTTGCAGCCAACTTCAACACGATCCCCCAGCATCGCGCCGATCTTCTTGAGTCCGGTATCAATCTTTTCGTCACCGCATTTAACAACCACTAGCAGTTCCGCCTTGAGCAATAAAGCCCGTTATTACCGTCCAAAAAATTGAGAAAACCAAGCCTGTAATCATTAAGCATTTCATATTATTTTCCTTTGAGTTTGAGCTTTTCTGCTGCTCCGTGTTATTAGCGATTGCATTTTCAGCAATGTTATTGCAAAAGTCATTCATTCTAATGTATGACACTTCAGCGTGCTCTATAAAATGTTTAGCTCTTTCAGTTAATTCTGGTAGATATAACTGACTGTATTTTTCATTTCGATCGGTTCCTTTTACCAAAGTAAACAAATCATACCCTGAAAGCGTAATAAAAGGGTATCCTTTTATTATTTCTGATGAAGATTTCTCTTCGTATACGATGTTTCTACCTGCATTGAAGCCAACGCCTACTATTAACCCTGGTATAATACAGTACACATCTTCATGCAATATATTATAGCTATCCTTATAGGATAAAAGAATATAGCACTCAAGCGAAACTCCTTTAATTTGAACATCGTCGGAAAAGTCTACAACAGAACAAGCTTCCAAATCTATGGTTCCTTCTGTCACTTGATTTAAAGCGTCAAAAACAGATTTATCTCTCTTTGTCATGGCTTCGAAGCCTTCGTTCACTTTACGGATCATATGTTCTGTTAATTCTGTGGTTACATGATTATCATCATTTATACCGTCAATTGTATTTGCAAACGCCATGTATTTTATAGCTTCGTCATTTACGAGAATCTCACATAGTTTTCCTTGTTTAGATGCAGAATTATAAAGTGCAAGTAAATTAACATCTGCTGCAGCAACCGGACAATAGCCTGTAATCCTTGGCGCAGGAATTCCCCAATCCACACCATATTGGTACTCCTGTACTGAATAGCATACATTATAATATGGAAATATCTCAATTTTCAAATCAGATATAGGTGTTCCGTTATTGACCACATTGAGCGATGTTATTTTTTTAATTTTTTGATCATAGAACGCCACAATATCAACCACCGACTGCGCTTGAACAGCAGAAATATTAGCTTGAAGCCGATAAATAGAATTAGTTGCGAGAGTCAATGCAATAGGAAGTACTATGCTCGTAATGACAGTAATTATCCGTATTAGAACTGAACGCTCTTTGCAAAGATGCAAATGCTTTTCCTTTCCCATGCTTCTCCATTCTTTTTAATATCAATGGCGTTAGTCGGAAAACTAGGACTTAGGGAAATTTTTGGGACAGGATATATGCTATAGTAGTGTCATCAAAGATCGGAAGGACGATAGAGATGACATATAGAGACCTTCAAGCGGTTATACCAACGCTGAACGCTTATCAGATTGACCAGCTTTCAGCGCAAGTTATCAAATACTTGAAACTGAACGAAGCGCTGAAAGACACATACCCCACTGTTTGCCCTGTATGCGGGAAAGCGGATGGACAATTCATCAAGAAGGGAGTCCAGGCAAGAAAACAGCGGTATCAGTGTAAGGATTGCGGAAGAAAATTCACTTATGATGCAAAACAGATTACAGCAAATTCGCATCAGACGGTAGACTCATGGGTAACCGTCATTGAGGACAGCCTTTCCTTGAAACCCTTGGATGAAACCGCGAAGAAAATTGGTGTATGCCATGAAACAGCCTTCAATATGCGCCATAAGCTTCTTGCTTTTGTAGAAGCCCTGACAGGTGCGGGCACTCTTCTTGACGAGTTGGTCGAAGCGGACGAAACCTATGTCATCGAGTCTCAGAAGGGTATAAAGTGCACAGATAGAAAGCCAAGACGGCATGGAGAAGGTGCCTCAACGCGAGGATTATCCAATGAGCAATACTGTGTCTGTGTTGCAACCGACAGGAATGACAATATGTTTGCTGTGTGTGTCAACAGAGCAAAGCCCTCTGGCGATGATCTTGTTAATGCACTTGGCTCTCACATTGTCCCCCAATCCGTACTTCTCTGCGATGGTGCTAAATCTTACAACAAGCTGGCTGCCTCACTGGATTGCAAAAAGGTTGAGCTGATCAGTCATGAGAGCTATGACCGGGTTTATCATCTGAACACGGTCAACAGCCTACATAGCCGCATCAAGGAAATGCTCAGGCAGTTCCGTGGAGTAGCATCCAAGTACCTGAATCGTTATCTGGCCCTGTTCACTATCATTGCATCCTTCACCAAATGCTCAGTTGCCGAATCTGCCGATATACTCCGTCGTTCATTGTCCTGGCTGAGAGAACATGTAACCTATGCTTCGTCCCAAGCTGAAGGTTTACTGGCAATTTGAGCTTCAAGTCCTATAATTACGACTAACACCATATCAATTTTGACCTCAATCTCTTTTAAACAAGTCACGGGTATAAAGCTTATCTTCCACATCTGTCAGCGGCTCTGAAGTCTCAAAAGTAGCAATATTTTC
>CAZALQ010000229.1:0-2903 GCA_964485605.1 uncultured Oscillospiraceae bacterium | reverse complement strand
GCAGTTTCTTCTGATACTGAATAGTGCTCAAAGTGCATATGATGATCTTCCACTGTTTCAACTTTAACAGGTCTAAAGGTACCGATTCCTACATGAAGCGTAACGAATTCAGTTTTAATTCCCTTTTCTCTTATTTTATCAAGAAGTTCAGGTGTAAAATGAAATCCTGCTGTAGGAGCGGCTACTGAGCCCTCTTCCCTTGCATAAACAGTTTGATAATTATCCTTATCTTCAGCTTTAGATTCCCT
Source organism: uncultured Oscillospiraceae bacterium (assembly GCA_964485605.1). Classification (GTDB taxonomy): domain Bacteria; phylum Bacillota; class Clostridia; order Peptostreptococcales; family Anaerovoracaceae; genus RUG13409. The sequence goes on along the minus strand of CAZALQ010000229.1, from coordinate 2,655 downwards.
CTCTATATACGGAGGAAGAGGCATTCGGCCAAGCTCATCTAGAACTTCCATAAAATCGCCCCCGCAGCTGAATTCTACTATTCTTGTTCCTTCGTCAGAATATGCTTTGACTAAAGCTTTTAATTTTCCGTTTCCAAATACTACAGTATCGCCCGGTTTTATTCTTCTTCCGGGACGTACAAGAGTTTCCCATGTATTTCCCTCAATTCTTTTTGAGAGAAGAAATTCCACATTGACTCCCGTGCTTTCTTTAATACCGAAAAGTCTTGCAGGAATAACCTTAGAATCGTTTAAAACAAGGCAATCACCAGGTTTTAAATAATCTATAATGTCGCTGAATACTTTATGTTCAATAGAATGATCACCTCTATGAAGAATCATAAGCTTGCAGGAATCTCTAATTTGAGCAGGTTCCTGAGCAATCAGTTCCTGAGGTAATTCATAATCAAAATCAGATACTTTCATATAAATATCAAGCTAAATTGTTAGCTGAACTTCCTTTTCATTATTATTTGGCGTATTAAGCCCTATGAGACCATATGCTTCATCAGAGATGATCCTTCCCTTTGGCGTTCTCAGAAGCAGCCCTAATTGAAGTAGATATGGCTCATAGACATCCTCAATGGTAACTCTCTCTTCACCCAAAGATGCGGCAATTGTATCAATGCCAACAGGACCGCCGTGGAATTTTACAGCTATAAGCTCAAGAATCTTTCTATCAAGGTCTTCAAGACCGTATTTATCTGTTCCTAAGGCTTGAAGCGTAGATTCAACCATTTCGGTATCTATGATTCCGTTGCCCTTTACCTGGGAGAAATCTCTTACCCTCTTCAGAAGTCTATTTGTGATTCTCGGAGTTCCTCTTGATCTTCCCGCAAGAAGAGTAAGGCTTTCTTCATCGATCTCAACATTTAAGATATTTGCAGTTCTTCTTAGGATCTCTTTTAATTCATCTCTTGTGTACATTTCAAATTTGGCATTAATTCCAAATCTGTCTCTTAATGGTGCAGAAAGAGATCCGGCTCTTGTTGTAGCACCAATCAATGTAAAGTGAGGAAGAGATAATCTCAAAGAATTGGCCATGGGTCCTTTGCCTGTAACTATATCTATCGCAAAATCTTCCATAGCTGAGTATAGAATTTCTTCTACCGATCTGTTCAGTCTATGTATTTCATCGATGAATAATACATCGCCCTCATTCAGGTTAGAAAGAATAGCAGCAAGGTCTCCTGCACGGCTGATCGCAGGACCTGATGTAATTCTAAACTCTACGCCCATTTCATTGGCAATAATACCGGCAAGCGTTGTTTTACCAAGTCCCGGAGGGCCGGAAAACAAAACATGATCCAGAGTATCGCCTCTTTGTTTGCAGGCTTCTATATATATTTTCAGGTTATCTGTTACATTCGTCTGTCCGACATAATCAGCAAATGATTTAGGTCTTATTGATCTTTCAATAACTTCCTCATCTTGCTGAAGTCTTGAACCGAGAATTCTGTTTTCGTATTCCATATTGATCCTCTATCTGCGCGCTCTCAGAGCAAGTCTTATATAATCTTCAGCGCTTAAATTCTCATCGTTAATTCCCAAAAGTAATGTGGATGCTTCTGATTTTGAAAATCCCAGAGATTGAAGTGCCATTAAAGCTTCATCTTTTGGTGAGCCCTTGACTATTGAAGTATCTTTAATGCTTATGCCGTCAGGCAGATCCACTTCACCGACTTTATCTTTAAGTTCAAGGACAACTTTAGCAGCTGTTTTCTTACCTATCCCGTTTGCTTTAGCAATTGAATCAGGATCTTCGAAAGCGATGGCCTGCTTAAGTTCCCTTACGCTTAACTTTGAAAGAATAGACATGGCGCCTTTATTCCCTATTCCCGAAACAGTTGTAAGAAGCATAAACATATTTAAGCTCTCTTTATCCGGAAAACCGTAAAGACTTACATCATCTTCTCTTACTGCCATATAGGTAAATATGGTCACAAGTTCATCTTTTCCTGCAAAATAAATAGGATTATTGTCAGCTACATATACTTCATATCCTATCCCGTTGCATTCTATAATTACTCTTCCCGGAAGTGTATCTGTTATTACGCCTTTAATGTAATGAATCATAATACCCTCTTCTTATTTCATCTTAAACATTTTTTTCTTCATTTCGCCGGAATATCCGTGACAAATCGCTGCCGCCAATGCGTCTGCAGTATCGTCAGGTTTAGGCACAGAATCCAGGTTTAAAATCATTTTTACCATGGACTGTATCTGCTTCTTCTCTGCTCTTCCAAATCCGGTCATTGCCGTTTTGATTTGCAAAGGCGTATATTCAAATAAATCTACACCCGAATTGATACATGCAAGGAGCGCAACACCTCTGGCCTGTCCTACAAAGATTGCAGTTTTTGCGTTATTGTTAAAATACAGCTCTTCTACACTGGCCTCTTCAGGTTCGTATTCTGCGATTATTTCCATAAGACCGGAGTAAAGAACTTTTAGTCTTTCAGGCATTGGCATATCTTTATCTGTTTCCAATGAACCATATGCAATAGGAATAAAGCTGCTGCCTTTCTTTTCAACTACTCCCCAGCCTAATATGGCATAACCGGGATCTATACCTAATATTCTCATTCTAAAGTGATTCTTCCTATTTTTCCGCCT
>CAZALQ010000228.1:0-2912 GCA_964485605.1 uncultured Oscillospiraceae bacterium | reverse complement strand
AATACTTTTTAATCATTTGGGGAAAATATTGTATTGTTAATTTTCTTCAGATATTCTTAGAGCTATATTTAATATTCATTCCATTTCTTAACCTTTTTTCTTCATTTTATAATATTACTATTCTATATACCTTATTACAGCATGAATATACTACCCTATTCATGAATATGGGCCTTTACGGAGGCCGGTTCAAAGCCAAGTGGCACCAATGTAATGCTTGTTGATAATCCAGCTAAGGATATTGACGGAAATGTTCTTTATGACAGGATTATACTGGATGATACGGAATACTTCATTGCAGCTGATGCCCATGTCGTCCAAACGGAGGGCTCAGTCCTTGAGACCGAAAAGTTTGTAAGGACCTCCGTTACCATTTACGAAAAACCTGATGAGGCCCGTATCGCAGGATTTGCGAGGAAGGGGTCAAAGCTTGAAGTCATAGGATTCGATGAATTAAAAGAAGACGGAACTGTCGAGATGTACAATGTTAAATACGGCGATACAGAAGGGTGGGTATTTTCAAAATATCTGGTAGATACCCAGGAAGAAGCCGATGCTGTATACAATGTTGACGGTATCGCAGACAGCCATGCGGACGACTATCTTGAAGATCTTGAGCTTTACGGAGGAGATCCCAAAAAACTTGACTTTTATCCCGTAGAAAAACCTCATTTTGAGGACAATCCCTTCTGTGAAGATGTCAGAGCGATGTACCTGTCGGTAGCATGCTCAGAGTCCATAGACTGGTATATTTCAATTGCTCAGGCACACGGGATCAATGCTCTTGTTATAGACATAAGAGACGATGTTGTAGGCTTTGATGCGGATGTAGTAAGGGAGATGAGTCCCTTTTCATATGAGTGGCTTTACTACGGCGCCGATGAATACGGCGATATGATAAAGAAGGCAAAGGATGCCGGCCTTTATGTAATAGGGCGTATAGTTTGCTTTAAGAATCCATGGTATGCGACAGATCATCCGGAGGATTGCTACAGAGATTATTACGGCGATCTTATTCCGAGCGTTTACTCAAGAGATGTTTGGTACTATAATGTGGAGCTTGCCATTGAAGCTGTAAGAAAATTCGGATTCAACGAAATACAGTTTGACTACGTTCGCTTCGATGAAACCAGCTGGTATAAATGCAACGAAGGAGATTTTGACTTCGGTGAAAACCTTTATGAAGAGGATAAGTGCGAAGCTGTACAGAACTTCCTTTTCTATGCAACTGATATGGTTCACAGGGAAGGGGCTTATGTGAGCATGGACTGTTTTGGAGAACCGGCAAACGGATATGTATGTTCTTACGGTCAGCACTGGGCTGCAATGTCTAATATAGTGGATGCCATTTCTGCTATGCCCTATACGGACCACTTCAGTCACGATTATCCCGCACTTTGGGAATATCCCTATTACACCATAAAAGAGTGGGGAGACGGAGCTGCAATTCAGCAAAAGACCATTGCAACGCCTGCAACGGTTCGCACATGGATTACGGCCTACAGTGTTCCGTACTTCTATGCTGAAGAAGATAAGATTTATTATGGACCGGAAGAGGTTTCAGATCAGGCACAGGCCCTTTGGGATGCAGGCCTTACGGGAGGCTTTATGGCATGGAATATAGCCTGTGATCCTTACAGATATGATTACATCAGCTGGGCATGGGCAAAGGATTACGCAAATTCAGACGGAACAATATATAGATACTGGTATTAATCGATATGGCAAAAAAGAAAAAGAAAATTAAAAACAAAAACAGATTTATAGCATTCATTCTCGTTGTATTGGCGCTGATAGGATCGGTAGCATTTGTTGTTGTTTCAAGAATCCATAATCTGCGTCCTAAGACATATGATACAACTAAGGGCTGGATCGCATCGGGCGGAAGCATGGTTCAGCTCTATCACGGTGAAGAGACCGTTGAGAGAAATATTCTTGGCAAAATTACAAGCAGGACCATAGATCTAAGTGAAGACATGCAGGTGGTGAGAGGAACTGAAGTTACGGTGATCGATGACCATATGTATGATGAAAACGATCAGCTTCAGTACTACCGCATATCAAAGGATGACACAATATACTTTGTAAAGCCTGAATTTGTTGTAGATGATTATCAAAAGGTCATCACAGAAAAGGAAAAGTTTGTACGCACGCCTTCAACGGTTTACGAAACATCGGATTCTCCTGAAATTGCAGGGCTCATTAAAAAGGGAAACAGAGTCGATGTTACTGGTTTTGACTATATAAATGAAAATGGAAGCGTAAACATGTACATGGTTGCTTCCGGAGATACTCAAGGCTATGTATTTTCTAAATATCTTGTTGACACACAGGAAGAAGCTGATGCCGTATACAACGAAGAAGTCAATGGAAACAGGGTGTATAATTATCATCAAGGTATAGACTATCTTGACCTTTACGGTGGGAGCGGTGTAAATCTTGATTATTTCCCTGTTGATAAACCGAGCTTTGAAAACAATCCAATTATTCAAGATGCAAGAACAATGTATCTTAATGTAGGTTGCATTTGGAATATAGATGGATATATCGATTGCGCAAAGCAATACGGAGTCAATGCCATGTGCATAGATATATATGACGGAGCATTAAGCTATCCTGCAGATACGGCGAAAGAGTTTGCTCCTACTGTATACAGCAATGGGAATTCTGACTATGATGCTTTTGCTAACTGCGTTCAAAAAGCGAAGGATGCAGGCCTTTACGTCATCGGCAGAATCGTATGCTTTAAAAATGATGATTATGCAAAGGATCATCCTGAGGATTGCATAGATTATTACGGTACAGACTGGCCTTCCATATACAGCAGAAACGCATGGGAATATAACGTAAAGCTTGCTATCGAAAGCGTTAGGAAATTCGGATTTAATGAGATCCAGTTTGACTACGTCCGT
>CAZALQ010000227.1:0-2924 GCA_964485605.1 uncultured Oscillospiraceae bacterium | reverse complement strand
ATAATATGCCAAGCTTTAAGGCTGAAATCCCTGAAGAAGGTATGGGCATCGTCGCTCTTATGAAGGCAACAGGTCTTGTTCCAAGCAACGGCGAAGCTTTCAGAACTATTGAACAGGGAGGCCTGTCCATAAACGGAGAGAAGGTCATGGATACAAAACTTCTCATCACAAAGGAAATGTTTAAAGACGGACCGATAATCCTTAAGAAAGGAAAAAAGACCTTCTTAAAAGTCGAAATATGATTTAAAAAGCACTTCAACATGAAGTGCTTTTTAAATCATTTCGTTAATTTTCACAGTATCTTTTTAAATCACTCCACTTCGGCATTTAGTAATCCCTTTATCCTTTTGAAATCATTAATCGCAAGGAGTTTTAACACATAAGTCAAATGCTTCTTTCTATTAGGGGATCTGCTATACAAGCCATACTCTTCATAGTACTCATGAGCATATTCGAGAAGTTGTTTTGCTAAATCATCTTTAGCCTCTTCTATAGTGGCACCGACACCTATAATGTCATCAATTTCTCTATTTGTGATGACATAACTTCCATTCTCTTCTTTTTGAACATCACAATTAAAACTAACGTCCGTCAGAACTGCTGATAAAAGCTCCGTGCTGAGTAATACAGTTTGATCATGCGTTCTTTTGATAAATTGCGGTTTGTCATACACTGCTTTATCTATAGTCTCAGAAAAGTGACTTCTTACCTCCGAAGATGGCTTATAAATTACTTTCATATAATCACCTCCGATAAGATAATAGTACGTTTTGTACATTTTGTCAATATATTCCTATTACAAAGTGTTGTCATTTCCTATTTCTATAACTATACTTAAAGTGTGGATATTGATAAGGAGATAGAGAAATGAATGATAATTTAAGTCTTCACCCGGGAGGGCTGGATTTAACGATTGACGCTTTCAATCATGCAATGATCGGAACAGCCGTTTACAGAAACAATAAAAATGTTTTGCTTGCTGCAAGCAGAAACAAAAAGAGCAAACTGAAAGTATTAGATGTCGGCTGCAGTATAGGTACAAGTCTTTCTGCTCTGAAAAAGGAGTTCTCCATTGATGCTTTTGGTATCGATAACAGCAGCGAAGCCATTAAAAAAGCGAAGGAATTGCATCCTGATATCTCTTTTGAAACCTGTGATGCATCCTATCTTCCCTTTAACGATAACAGCTTTGATGGGATCATAAGTGAATGCATGCTGACCCTATTAAAAGATCCGAAAGAAGCCCTATGTGAATGGAAACGAGTGCTTAAACAGGGCGGATTTCTCATTATCAGCGGCCTTTGCGAAAGAGAGGGCGACGACATCCAATATGCATTCAGGCCCGAGTATCCCTATGATGTAAATACTTCAGTTTTATGCAAAAACGGACTTCTTTTAAAAGATGCCCTGCGTTCTTTTGCACAGTTTAACGGACTGTCTCCCATCTTTGAAAAGGATTGCAGGGAAGAACTCATAAGATATATGGCTCAGTCCATTATGGATTTTGGAAGCCTCGAAGAAAGAATAAAAAAAGAACAGTCAGAAACGGGGTCATCTGTACTTGACTGTTCATATGATTACGATTCTAAAAAGGTAAGCTATATGCTGATGATCCTTAAAAAGGCTTAGAAAGTCCAGGGAAGATAAGCAGCAATAACGGCAAAGACTACTGCGGGGAGCATATTTGCGACCCGCACTTTTTTTCCGAATAAAAGGTTGATGCCAACGCAGAATATGAGTATGGACCCTATTAATGACAGATTAACAATTGCTGCCTCAGTCATGATGGGCTCTATAAGCCTGGCAAGAAGAGTCACAGAGCCTTCGAAAAGGAATATGGGTATGGCAGAAAAGGCACAGCCTTTACCAAGGGACGGTGTCATGACCATGACCATAATGAAGTCAAGAACCGACTTCACGGCCAGTGTCGAATAATCTCCAAGTATACCATCCTGAATAGCCCCGACTATTGACATGGCTCCGATACAGACAGTAAGGGAAACAGTAACGAATGCATCTACAAACTTTGCATCTTTGCTGTTTCCTGTTTTTTGTTTAAGCCATTCTCCGAATCTTTCGAAACCTTCTTCAATTCCCAATATTTCGCCGATTATAGTACCAAGAGCAAGGCATATTACGACAAACATTGCCCTTCCGCTTGAAAGAGTTTGTTTTTCTATTTGAAGCATTCCCTCCATAGCTCCTGCTATGGCAATAAAAATGACGCTGACTCCGCATGTTTTGGTCAGCGCATCCTGATGTTCCGGTTTAATGAGTTTTCCGGCAAAATGCCCTATTATTCCGCCTGCTATTATGGCAAGCGTATTGATTATGGTTCCAAGTCCAATCATTATTGATATACCTTTAGTGAAATATATTTCTAAATAATGTATATCTCCAATTCTTAAATGTCAAACAAAATCAGCTGTAGTCAGGTACTTCCCGCAAAATGGTATTAATTTTCCTTCTTCATATACAAGAAGACTGCATCTTGCGAGCCTCTCAAGATTTATATTCATTGCATCCTGAAAAGCCATAGCAGAGATGGTCATGCTTCCATTCTTCATATAGTAAATAAAGGAATCAAAATCCATCCCTTCAAGTTCTTCCGGTGCTTTAAAACTATTCTCAGCCTTTCCTGTCCAGTGCCCTGCAACAAATTCCTTATTCTCCGATGCACTGCTTCTCTTTTTCTTAGCAAAGAAATTCCTGTTGCTTGTTGGGATCAGTTTGCCGCCTTTCCCTACAATAAATGTTCCATGAAATTCACAAAGAGCATGATCACATCTGGACGGAAGAAGAGAAATCCCGTCTATACCTGCCTGATTGCAAAGCATATACATCAGTTCATCAAGGGTGATTCTATCTTTGCCGGAAACCGGATATCTTCCAAGATAGGTTACAGGTTGAAAATGCACAGCTTT
>CAZALQ010000226.1:0-2936 GCA_964485605.1 uncultured Oscillospiraceae bacterium | reverse complement strand
CTTTGCAGAAGAAGTTGCAAAGCAGATGGTTCAGTAATCAATACTAAAACTATTAAAGCGGTTCACTTATATAGGGAACCGCTTTTTTCATGCAAGTTAAAGACTATTATTTTACTATTGTATGATTTAATGTATAATATGCTTTGGTATCACAATATATTGTGTAATCTATGAAAGGAATGCTCTTTAAAGAAGATTAAACTCATGCAAGAAATATTTGATGTAATTATTATAGGATCAGGACCTGCAGGTTTGTCAGCAGCAATATATGCAGGAAGAGCTAAGATGAATGCTCTTTTGATCGAAAAAGAGACAGTTGGAGGCCAAATCACCAGCACTGCGGAAGTTGAGAATTACCCGGGATGCCTTGATGATGAATCAGGATCATCACTCACTGAAAGAATGTCTATTCAGGCCGATAAATTCGGAGTCAAAAGGGTATATGACACAGTTCTTACGGTTGATCTTAAATCTGAAATCAAAGAAGTATCATGTTTTGGAGATGACTATTACGGAAAGACAGTAATCATATGCACAGGTTCCGAAAAGAATCATATTGGCTGCCCCGGTGAGTTAGAACTTACGGGAGCCGGTGTTTCTTACTGCGCTACCTGTGATGCAGCATTTTTTGAAGATCTTCCTGTTTATGTGGTCGGCGGCGGAGATGCAGCTGTAGAAGAGGCTATTTATCTTACGAAGTTTGTAAGAGATGTCACTATAATCCAGAACATGCCTTTCCTCACATGTGCAAAATCCATCAAGGAAAAGGCCTTTGCAAATAAAAAGATCAAAGAATATATATATAGTTCTGTCGTAAAAGAAATAAAAGGAACAGACCAGATCGAAAGCATAATAATCGAGAATTCCGAAACAGGACAAATCAGAGAATTAAAACCTGAAGACGGAAGCCCCTTTGGCTTATTTATCTTTATAGGGCTTCATCCAAACACCGAGCTCTTTGCAGATGATCTTCCTTTGGAAAGAGGATATATAAAGACCGATGAAGAGATGAAGACTGCAGTTACGGGCGTATTTGCAGCAGGTGATGTAAGAGTTAAATCCTTAAGACAGGTAGTTACTGCGGTATCTGACGGTGCTATTGCGGCTGTCAATGCACAGAAGTTTATTGAAGGTAATCTATCCTGGTAATTGTCTTTAGATGTAAAATTATGATAAAATATCCATTCGAGAAAGGTTGGCACTAATGGAATCTAAATACAAAAGAGTAATACTGAAAATCAGCGGCGAAGCTCTCGCCGGCGAGGCAGGACACGGTATCGATCCTAAGATGACAGCTAAAGTAGCTGATGACGTAAAGAAATTGATCGACATGAATGTCCAGGTAGGAATAGTTGTCGGAGGCGGAAATTTCTGGAGAGGCAGAACATCTCCCGATATGAATCAGGCAACAGCTGACTACATGGGAATGCTTGCAACAGTAATAAATGCACTTGGTCTTCAGGAGGCATTTGAAGCTAAGGGTATAGAAGCAAGAGTACTTACTGCTCTCGAAATCAAGGCAGTTGCAGAAAGCTATTCAAGAAGAAGAGCAGATTCGCTTCTTAAGAGAAATATTGTAGTAATATTCGGCGCAGGAACAGGATCTCCTTATTTCACAACCGATACAGCAGCAGCTTTAAAGGCCGCCGAAATGGAAGCTGATGTACTTCTTCTTGCTAAGAATGTTGACGGAGTTTATGATTCAGATCCCGTAACCAATCCTAACGCCGTAAAATTTGACAGACTTACTCATACTGAAGTACTTCAGAGAAACTTAAAGGTAATGGATTCTACAGCTGCAAGTCTTTGCAGGGATAATAATATAACTATACATGTATTCGGCCTCAATGAAGAAGATGGCATAGCACGTGCATGCAGAGGCGAAGAAATTGGAACGATAATATCTTAGGAGGTCTAAGTATGGCAACCACAAAAGAACAATACGAAGAGAAAATGGCAAAAACACTTTCTGTATTAAAAGAAGACCTTAATACAGTCAGAGCACGAAGAGCAAATCCGGCACTTCTTGATCAGGTAAGCGTTGAATATTACGGTACACCTACACCGCTTAAACAGCTTTGCAACATTCAGGTTCCTGACCCAAGAACACTTCTTGTAATACCTTTTGATCCAAAGTCAGTGGGAACTATCGAGAAGGCAATTCAGGCTGCAAACATTGGTATCAACCCAAGCAATGACGGCAAGAATATCAGACTTGTAATACCTCCTTTGACAGAGGAACGCAGAAAAGATCTAACAAAGCAGATCAAAAAGATGGGCGAAGAGTCTAAAGTTGCTGTCAGAAACTTAAGAAGAGATGTCAATGAAACCATAAAGAAAGAAGAAAAAGCAGGTGAATTGACAGAGGACGATGTCAAGAAAGAACTCGAAGATATTCAAAAGCTTACTGACAAGTGCATAAAAGACATTGATGATATCATTGCCAACAAGGGCAAGGAATTGATGGAGCTTTAATATTGTCATCTGAATTAGATTTAAATTTATTGCCAAAGCACGTTGCCGTTATTATGGACGGCAACGGCCGCTGGGCGCAAAAGAGGGGACTTCCGAGAGTTGCAGGGCATAATCAAGGAATGAAATCCCTAATAGAAATAGTCAGGCATACTTCCGATCTTGGAATTAAATACCTGACTGTTTATGCTTTTTCTACTGAAAACTGGAAACGCTCAAAAGATGAAGTTTCCGGAATTTTTAAATTACTTGTTCTTTATGTTAATTCTGAACTTGAAGAATTAAATAGGAACAACGTAAGGATGCAGCTTCTTGGAGATATTTCAGCTCTCCCTGACGATGCGAGAAAATCAGCAGAATATGCAGTTGATAAAACAAAGGATAATACCGGCCTTGTGTTCAGCATTGCGCTTAACTACGGTGGAAGAGCAGAAATCGTTAATGCTGTTAATAAGGATGTGTCA
>CAZALQ010000225.1:0-2945 GCA_964485605.1 uncultured Oscillospiraceae bacterium | reverse complement strand
CCCTGCAAGAGAAAACTATCGCCAGCTCATGCGCCACGAGGACTCGGGCAGTACGAGAGAGCCTCCGGAGAAACCGGTCTGCACCGAGTACCCGGAGTGCGAAGGCTGCCCCTACCCTGGCCACGGTTTTGTTTGCTGGCGGGAACGGTGCATGAGAAAAGAAACAGAACGAATCCAGAGGAGGAATGCAAAACGCGCGTAAAGATTTATCAGATTAACCTGGATCGGGATCAGGCGCAAGCCGCCTTCCGATCCCTGGAAGAAGCACAGAAAAATACGGGGCAGGCCGGCGTGGACGCTTCCCTGTATGACGAGGTGTTCAACGCCGAGCTTGATCACAAGAGCCTGGAGGAGCTGTTCGTCCAATTCAATTCCGATTGGCATCCCCTGTACCGTGGGCGCTCCATGTCGGTGTCCGACGTGGTGGTGATTGAGTCGGAGGGCATCCCGTACCTCGTCGGAGAGATCAGGGGCAGCTCACCCCTCGGCGGCAGCTTTACCCGCCGCTTCACCGATCTCATCGAATACAACCTCGAGATAGAGAAACTCCGCGAACAGAACATCAGTTTTGAGGCGCACGATATGGTGGGGCTGAAGATCCCCGCCGTGGAATCGGGCGCCTTCTTCTGTGACAGCGTTGGTTTTGAGAAGATTGACTTCGATGAAAGCCTGACGCACAAGCCGGACAACCTAATGCGCGTGGTCTATGTAGAGCCGAACCGCACGGCTTACGAAGCGGCGATCCTGCACGACCTGGAACACATGCAAAAAGCCGTGGACGGGTATATCGAACCCGTCTATCTGGAGGACGGTCTGGTGGTCGTCGGCAACGAGGAAGCCAAGCTCCGTGGCATGACCGGCAACCGACACATCGGGGAGATCATCATGGCCGGTCCCTTCTTCGTGTGCGGAGAGTCCTATGAGGACTTCTGCTCTCTGACCGACGAGGAGGCGGCAAGCGCAATGAAGCGCTTCGCCGAGCCGGAGCAAATCAGTCAGGCGGAGGTTGAGGCGGATATGGGCTTCACTATCTATTACGCGGAGCCTATGGGAGGACTGTCATGAAGGTAATCGTGAGCAATCACAGCCAACCGATCTACGGGCAGGTCACCGTGCCGCTTCCGATTCCCGATGAAGAGTACGATCATGTTATCGAACTGCTGGAAGCCCTTGAGATCGGAGACTTTCGAGCCTGGGACTGCCATGTGGATGAGATCTGCGACTGCCCGCCTGTGCTCAAGAGGCTGGAGGGCACGCAGATCAACATCGATGAGCTGGACTATCTGGCAAAGCGCCTGGACAGCTTCATTCCCAAAGAGCTGGCCGCTTTTCAGGGGATGGTGGAAAAGATGGACTATACCGAGGTGTTTGACATGATCAATCTGAGCTTTTTCTGCGACGAGATCACGGTCATTACAGACTTCAAGGATACCGCAGCCATCGGCAGAAATCATGTGCTGGCAAAGAACGGTGCCATGTCCGTCGAGGATCTGGAGAAGATGGATCTTGCCGGGATCGGCAGAGAACTGATCACCAGCGGCAAGGGAACCGTCACGCCCTACGGAATCATTTATGATGAGGGCGTGGACATTCTGTCTCTGTATAACGGCGAAATGTTCCCCGAGTACCATTACAAGGCTTCTGTGATGGATGTTGCGCTGGTGTCTCCTTATTCCGGCTGCAGCTACACAGCCCTGTATCTGCCCACCGCAGAGCGGCAGATCGAACGGACGCTGAAAAGATTCCACATGACCGACGGAGATCATTTCGGGATCGTCGCCGTCAGCACAGAACCTCCGGCTCCTGACGCTTTCCGGGACAGGCCGCTCACCGTGGAGGAGCTCTACGCGGTCAACAGGATGGCAGTGGCGATGGCGGCGCTTGATCCGTCACAGCATGAGAAGTACGCTGCCGCTGTGGATTATGTCCATCCCCAGACACCGGAGCAGTATCAGAAGCTGGCCGAAAGCCTGGACATGTTTGAATTCATCCAAGGTGCATGGGATGTGGACGATGTGGGCCGCCACATGATCCTGGAATCCGGCCACTTCGAGGTTGATCCGAATCTGGAGGATTACATAGACTTCGAGGCATACGGTCGTGATCACATGCGCGGAGGAGAAGGAAAATTCGGAGAGTACGGCTACATTGCCTACACGGGCGATGAGCGCCTCGCCTTTGGGCCGGAGAACAGGCGGGCCATGGGGCAGCAGATGGGAAGCATGACATGAGATACACGGTTGACGCGCCGGAGGTCAATGAAACCCTGACGATGATTCAGCGCCTGTGCGCCAATCCGTCTCTGCCGAACATGAAGAATTACCTCGGGCGCGTGGATGTGCTGGAGGAGGCCACGCACGAAACTCTGCGGCAGATCTTCGAGGACGTCTCCACCATGACAGAGCGTGAAATGGATACGCTTGCCGCCGCGCTGGACGCCGAATCCATCAACGGTCTGGACGACATTCTTCTTGTTGAGCAGCATATCGACGCCTATACCTTCGTGCCAAACGTCGTTTCCGACGTAGAACTGGGCAGGTATGCCGCTGACGCGGGTTATCTGTCAATCTCGGCGGACGCCGCGCCATATGTGGACTATGCCAGACTTGGCGCGAGCTTCTACGATGCACACGGCGGCGCTTACGGGCCAAAGGGATATGTGATGAGAACCAAGAGCCTCTACCCCGTATTCAAGGCGGCGGTGTACAGTCGCGAGTGCGACAGCTCCGCCTACGTGATTCTGCCCATGTCGGACGCCTTTGCGGAGAAGCTCCAGGCACAGCTTCGCGTCTCCCGCACCTGCGACATCGGCCTGATCGCAGCCGGAACCCTCAATGGCCGTTTCAGCGAGCTTCTCGGAATGCTGGACGAGGACTGCACCAATCTCCGGGACATGAACGAGCTGACGAACCGCCTTTTGGATATGCAGAGAACAGACGGAGAAT
>CAZALQ010000224.1:0-2947 GCA_964485605.1 uncultured Oscillospiraceae bacterium | reverse complement strand
CGGTAACTTATAAAGTTACATGCGATTAGAGAAAGTCTGTTCAGGCAGCGGTCGCTATTCCCACCGAGTAACCTGGGCTATCTCCTCAAACAATAGCCCACTGATTGTTTGCTCCATTGGCTCAGGTTATTCGGCAGGGGTAGTTACCGGACAGATATCTTTAGAAAGGAAACTGATATGAAAACTCTTTACACATTTAGATTAAAGAAACTTGATTCACGAGATATTAAAAAACTTGAGGATTTCAGAGAAAAAACAAATTCTATATTAGGTTATGACAAGGGCTTCGTCTCGATATACGGAGAAAATATAGACAGGATAACAGAAATAATCAATGAGCGCCCTTGCCATCACTCTCAAATCAAAACCGAAAAAGACCATTTAGGAGTGATGGTATGGCTCTCAAGAAGTAAGCGTACATCACCATTGAATGTCAAATGTTGAAGCTGTACCTTCCGCAAAAGTTGTACCCTCATAGTTGACGTATAAATACATTTTTCCACCTTCGTCATACTCAATGAGTGCGAGCGCGTTGCTTTCGAGCTCTTCACAGGCGGATAACAGCTCACTGTCGGAAAGATTAAACTGTTCAAAATCCGCAAAATCCTTTGAACCGTTTGCGTGGTAGTTTTCTGCCGCGGCTTTGATAATCTCTAAGGCTCTTTCGGACAAATTATAAGTGCTATTCATAGATATACCTCCTTGAACGGAAGTATATCACAAACAATATTCATTTACAAGAAAGATTTATTTAAGGAGGAAAATATGAAAAAAGTTATGTACCACTTCATAGATATATCTAATGAAGGGTTAGACTATCTTAAAAAACTTAGAAAAATAAGAAATGTAGTGCTGACATACAGAATCACTTCCGACAATGAAAATTTCGGAATAGTAGCTTCAATATATGGGCCAAAATCAAAAATAGATCATTTGCGAACCCACGATATCGAAGCGAGAAAAGTGATAAGGTCCGGAGTAAACAAGAAGCGAGGCGACATAAACGCAATGTTTTGGCTCTCGATTCAAAAAGGATATTGCTCAATGTCGGATTCGGCGAAGCAAAGGGCTATCGATAAATTCCGCAATTTGCTCCCAAAATGATAAGTACGGCTTTCCGTAGTCATCATAAGTTACATACGCAAGGCCTGAAGCTTCAAACTCATTACAAATCTCAATGATGTTTTCGCCGGTGACACCGAATTTTTCAAATTCATCAAATTCAGAATCACCGTAACGATAATATCTGACGCAAACATACTCGGCTATTTTTTGAGCCGTAGGCGTCAAACCAAAATCTCTACCCATAGTGACATACCTCCTTGAACGGAAGTATATCACAAACAGTATTCATTTACAAGAAGAAAGGAAAAGCTTATGAAACCAGAAACGAGAGAAAAAATTTTAAGAAAAGAAAAAACGGTTTCGCAAGAGATAAGTACAAGATCTTCTTTTGTCTTAAACCGTTTAGATGAAAACGAATTATATCCGGGTGCAATTGTAACTGTAGACATTTCAGGAAAAACTCTCTCAAACGATGAGATAGCGGAGCTTCTCGATGAATTTACAGACAAGCTCCGCGAGAAAATGCTTCAAAGCTTAGCTTCGTTATAGGCTTTTATGGCTGCTGCGATTGCCTCAGATATCAACTGAATTGCATTAACATCGAGGTTTGCTGAACTGTATCGAGCCCTACTGAAAACATTCAGCGCCGCATTACGTGCAGCTGTTTCAGGGTTTTGCTCCATATTATGCCCTCCTTTCCTTTCGCTCTTCGGACAAATACCCCAGGGCTTGGGTTTCTCGCCTATAAAAAATCAAGCGCCGTGGCAGCTACCCTTACCACGACGCCATCCTGCCCGTCACTCAAACTGATACATAGGATGCGTACACATCCGCTCTGGGTAACAAGAGCTATTTCATATCAGAAGCATAGATCACGAGAGCGCCACGTCTTCAAATATGAAGAACCGTCTATGACTATTACAGAGTGCGATGAGGTGTCAACCTTTTTAGGATCTTTTTGATCATAGGCATCACCTTCTTTGTCCCCAAGCTTTGGGTTATTTGCCCGGGTGAATACATTGTAACATTTTTAAATTTGCATTTCAAGGAGTGATTTTATGGCTAAATGGAATTCGATCCTACAGGATGATCCGAACGAATGTTTCTTGTGCGGCAGGAACGGTTGCGGCGATCCGCTTGACAAGCATCATATCTTTGGCGGAGCTAACAGGAAGCTTTCTGATAAGTATGGTTTATATGTGAGACTGTGTCACAGCAGGTGCCACGAGCACGGCAAAGATGCTGTGCATAACAATAAGGATGTGAGACTTAAGCTCCAGGCGAAAGCGCAGGAAGCTTTTGTAGATAATTACAGCGACTTGGATTTTTTGTCGCTGTTCGGCAGAAACTACATTTTATAAGGAGGGTTTTGTTATGACTGAAAGACAAGAGAGTTACGAAAGAGGCGTACACGCAGATGGAATATCTGTAGGTATCTGTCTAACTGTAAACTTCGACTTCCTGCCGGAGAAGTTGAGAAATGATCTCACAAGTGAGTTAGACCTTTTCACTCAGAAGGTCTACGACCTTGTAAATGAGGAACAGTAATGGATAAGATCGCAGTTATGCGGTCGATGGGCTACCCGAACAGAGTGTTCGTCACACGGCAGGATGTGGCAAGCTTCTACGGTATATGCGACGATGCGGCAGCAAGGAAACTCAAAAGCTGGGGTATCGAAAAGGTTGAGGGCAGATACTACTTTGTAAATTATGTGGCTCAGGCTATATGTGAAAGGACAAGCTATGCTTAAACAGTGGGTTAAAGACTTTATTTGCCTTGTAATCTCGGTGGTGTTGGTGATAGAGGCCTTGTGCCTCTTCCCACACCTGCCGTGATTTATTTCTTCCTATTACATGAGTGCTGAGTTTTAACCTCTCTCAG
>CAZALQ010000223.1:0-2955 GCA_964485605.1 uncultured Oscillospiraceae bacterium | reverse complement strand
AAACAGAAAAATTGATTAAGAACGTTGCGAGATCGGCTTCTTTTTTCTTCTGCTTTCTGTATGATTCAAAATCGATTTCTTTCTTGTATGAAAAAGCGTCTCTTTCATAGTCAAGAGAAAAATCGGCCTGTGGGATTTGTCTGTTGACGACGACAGATAGTGAATCAGGATTGCTGTATTCTGAAATATTTTGTTCTTTGTTGTCGTTAGACAACAATATATTATCTTGTAGATTTTCTATATATAGATTATTAGTTGTCAGTTTGAGTCTGGGGGTGTTGTCAATTTGAGAGTAGGTGTTGTCAATTTGAGTCAAATCAATATCCATGTCTTCAAGGGGGGTGTTGTCAATTTGAGTCAACTCTAAATCCGAAGGAACAACCGCCATGAAACTGTTGTCCCCTGCCCTTTTTATCAGGTTCTTATCCAAAAGTCTGTTTACCTGCCGGTCTACATTATTCTTTCTAACCTGGATCCATTTGGAAAAATAGCTCTTGTCATAATTGCAGACGTTGCTTGAGTCTTTTCTGCTGTATCCGTGGATCAGGGCATACAAAAGCAAGTCCTTTCCCCCAAGATGCATTTGCTGCATCATCCACGGCTGAATGATAATGTAATCTATATCCGGGTTTTTGATTATCGGTCCTTTGTTTAGAACGGCTTTGTATAGGCAGCCCTTCTGATTTGATTTCATCGTGACTTCTTTCTTCACGACGAGGCCTTGCTCAACAAGAGGTTTCAGATAACGGGTTACATTTGATCTGTCATCAACGCCAAGCCAATTTGCAAGATATTCCAGACTGCCATAGTAAAACCCGGGATCGCTCTGTGAGAACCCGTATATAATTGCGTAGCATAAAAGTTCTCTGGTGTTCAGATTCAGATCCAGCATCCAGTCGGCTATGGCAATATAGTTTTTGACAGAAAGTTTGTTCGTCATAAAGGGTACACAAAAAGGACTTGCAACAGTCCCTACCCTCGGCTTATAATAATTTTGCGATAATTATTTAAACCAAGGGGAAGTGCTGATTGCACTTTTTTCTTTTTCTTAATCTGGGAAGAGAATATGGTTTTAACCGTTATTGATCTTCAAAGAACTGCCCATAAAAATAGGAGTATTGACATTTTATCCTGTATAAAAAATTATAAAATTTAACATAACAGACAGTCAAGTTATACATAACATACAGTTAATAATGTATTTTCTGCTTGTTAGACACTACGACAGACTCCATACCTTTTGAAGGCACCATTTCACCCGCAGTCTCATGCCTGCTGATAGAGGATGTTCTCAACTACGCCAATCATGTAAGCTTTTTTGCTTTTGTGAACAGACGGGGATTGTTCCGGATCATACAGCTCCTGGCAAACCCTATAAAGTTCCTTTGTTTTCTCTTCTTCGAGTTTTAAGATCTGGTTCTGTCTATCCTTGAACCTTGGATTGCACAAAGTGTCGATAAGAAGCTGTTCAACCTTTTCGGTGTGAGAAGTGTCTGGCCAGTAAGCCAGCATCATCCTGAAATCATCAGCCGCGTATTTTTGCATGATCAAAGGCAGATATGGATTCTTCTTATGATATTTTTTGTAGAGATCAAAATCCTTTCTCTTTTTCTGTTTGAGAACTATTGAATCAATGCCATCGGAAGAATCATCGATGAAAGTGTCTTTATTGACAACAACAGACAGATCATCTTCGTTTTGATAGACTATAGTATCAGCTTTAGCAATACTGTTGTTGTTTAAAGAATTTATACTTACTAATTCTTCCTTAGAAAACTTGTTCTTATTAGGCCTCAAATTTTGCGGATCTTGAAGAACCTCAAATTTTGCGGTTCTTGAATCACCTTCTACCCCTGTATTTTTTCTTGATCCGCAGATTTTGCGGTTCTTAGAATTTTCTTCCTTTTCAGCCGGCATCGATTCATCCTCATCCTCGTAATCGAAAGGCAGATCATCTTCATCCAGATCCGGATCATCATAGTTCTGGAACTTGGGCATCAGAAGATAGATGTAATTGTTTGATTGCTTGTTTCTCTTCTCCTCGATGAGACCAATTTTTTCATCGGTCAGTTCGTTCATGATTTTTTTGATCGTGTTTTCGGATTTGTTGAGAAGTTCCTGCATGCGCTGCCTTGAGCAGATGACAAAGACCCTGCCCTCTTTGTCGTACCAGTGGTTTTTTGCGGACAGTCTGAAACGGTCTTTCAGAAACATATAAAGAACTTTTGCGTCGTTGGAAAGAGAGGAAAATGTCGGATCGTACATGAGCCATTTAGGGAATTGCATATAGTGCTCGTCAAGCATCATCTCGATCGTGTAGTAAGATCTGGCTTCAAAATTTGATCCTTTCATTATGCTCTTCCCTCCTTTCCAATTCTTTAAAAAATGAGTACACAAAAAGGCTTTTACAAGCCTTACTTTCATGCTATAATTTCTTTGGTTAAGAAAAGCAGAAAGTAGGATGTAAATCTTACAGATCAAGTGAAAAGGTATTGGCGTACCTTTTTTCTTTTTATCTGTATAGCGACCACACCGGTCTATAGCAATTTAGGAATAGCTCCCCATCCGTTTTCAGGTTGGGAGTATCACCATTGTAGAATACAGGATGATACAAAAGTGATAAAGGTACCTGACTCTACTGGAAAGATCTTTATATGCTACAATCAAGCTATAACTAGAAGAATCCTCTATGAGTATGCAGGTACCCTTCTTTCCAAGATTAAAATAACATATTGAAACAAGAAAAAACAAGATGTTGCGACAAAATGTCGCAATTTTTTTCTTGCATTTTTTATTACTGGATTTTATGATGGATATGAAGGGAGATAAAAATGGCGAAAACAGAACAGCCCTTCTCCGTCGTAATGAATAGTTTGATTGGAGACTATTATCATGCCAATTGAGACATTTCTGATAAAACAGAAAAATTGGGACAGAGGGTGAGTGTTAGGAATA
>CAZALQ010000222.1:0-2988 GCA_964485605.1 uncultured Oscillospiraceae bacterium | reverse complement strand
GTTCACCGGGGCCGTGACGCGAAACACCACGGCGTATGACGGATTCCCCACGGAAATCCGGTTCGTAAAGGACAACACGAACGAGAATTCCACCAACTGGATGACAAACGACAACGGAACCTATACATCGAAAGAAAAGTTTACGGTATGGGTTGCCGGGGCCCCTGATACAAATGGGAACACGCCCGAGAAAGCCCATTACCATGAAGTACAGAGCTGGACAGAAACCACGATGGCCAACGGACATTCCTGGAGCGACCAGAAGGTGATTGAACAATCCAAGTATCCCGTGTGCTCCTACTGCAGCGAGATCACCGGACCAGACTCAATACGTGTTCCTGAGTGGGAAGAAGCGTTCTACCTGGATTACTCTTTTTCGGCTACGCCCTATGACCAGTATGATTCAGAATGGCACGGCCGGCTGGAATATGGGATAAGAGACAGAATCAAAGGGAAAATGTCCTTTACGGACAGGTACAGCGGCATACTGCGGGTGGAAGCAAGCGATAAAGAGTATGTGCGGGAGCCCCCGGGGGACTTTACGACGGAAGTCTATGTGAGCGCGGGCATACATGAATTAAAGTCAAAGTCCATACTGGTCCTACTTCCCCGGCTTTGGGTTTACTGGTACAACGACGGTGCAGTCTTCTCAAAGAAGCAGGTGGTATTAGGAACGATCGTCAACCATCCGACGCGGATTCCGGAAAGAGCCCCGAACGCCAGCCAACACTATGTTTTTACAGGATGGGGCAGCGGAGTGGACAATATTGAGGAACCGGTTGTCGTGGAGGCCCAGTATCATTCCAATTACCGCGGCGAAAACCACACCCTGGAGACGAACGACAGCTGCACGCGGAAGACCTGCAGCGTGTGCGGATATGAAACAGGGGCTACGCTTTCCGACGGGCTGGACGGGCAGGGGACGCAGAATGAACCCTGGCAGATTACCGGCGCGGATGACTGGAACCTGGTGTGCCGGCACGTGGCGGCCGGAGGGGACCTGTCCGGGAAGTATATCCGGCTGAATACGGACCTGACGGTAGGGACCGTGATTCTGGGCGAGGGCGAGAAGCCCTTTACCGGGAACTTTAACGGAAACGGACATACGATCACCCTGACCATGGACAGCACCGGAGAATGCCGGGCTCCGTTCGGATTTATCCGGAACGCAACGATCCGCAATGTGAAGACGACGGGCGAGAACCGGGGCGGCAACCACTGCAGCGGCCTGATCGGCAAGGCAGAGGGAACGAACCTGATTGAAAACTGCGACGTGGGGGCGGCGGTCCAGTGCACCGGCACGCACTGCGGCGGCATCCTGGGCCACGGTACGACATCCGGCACAACGATCCGGGGCTGCGTATTCCGGGGAAGCATTTCCGGAGCTACCCACGCGGGGACGATCTGGGGCTGGAGCGACAGCGGGGCGAACCCGGTGATTGAATACTGCCTGGACCTGAGCAGCAGCATATTCTCCATCGGCCTGGGCGACAGCGCGAACGGGGAAACGGTGACGAATGTGTATTATGCCTGTGAAACCAAGCAGGCCGGCAGCGCTCGCATCTGGACAAACCGGGGCAAAATGATACGGACCCTCTCCGCCGAGGAGGGAATCTCCTTTGGGGCGGCTGCGGGAACCTACGACGTGAGCGGGATTACCAGATACGGCACGCTGCTGGCCTATAACGGCTATTATTATGCGGGCGAGGGAGACGTGATCGTGATCCCGGGGGCTGGGATTACGGGAGGAATTCTCCGGGCAAGTGCAGGCGGAGAAGAGATTCCGCTTTACAGATATGACTGGGGTTATCTGCTGGAGATGCCCGGGGCGGACGTGATGGTTTCCCTGGAAGTGCCGGAGATGGCCATCAAAGGCCTGAGCACCACGGAACCGCTGACGGTGTATATGCTGCCGGCGGACTATGACGGGGAACTGTGCTTTATTTCTGCAAACGAAGGATCCGCCTATATTGAGAATTACGCGGATGTGCAGGCTGCGGCCGGAGATACCATCCACTGGTACGCGGCGCAGATATCCGAGGGAGAGCAGGTATCCGTGATCGCGGCCGAAAGTCCGGCAGGGCCCCAGGAATGCTGGCTGTGGGAACAGAGCACACCGAGCGAACCGAGCGAGGTTCAGATGAGGCTGACAGCGACCTGCGGGAACTTTACGGACAGCGTAGATTTCACCATCCGGTATGTCGCAGTTGATCCGGCCGAATATGAGGGCGCGTGGATCGGGCCGGCTGAAGTGAAGGTGCAGACAGGGGAGCAGTTTATCGTATCCTACGGAATGCCGGCGGCAGATCCCGATCCTGATACAGCTGCGCCATACCTGTCGATGAGCCGGGAATGCTTCTCGGGAGACGACAGTATCCTGAGCTGGAACTGGAGCGGGGATTATCCGGTGTTTTCCGTATCCCGGCCGGGGAACTATACCATGGGGATGGCCATAACCTACCGGAATATCTCGTTTGTGAAGACCATCCGGGTGGACGTGACGAACGCGGACGGCGTGATTCCGGCAGAGAACTATACCGCCGCGACCGGAGACATGCTGCTGCTGCCGGGGGAACTGAACGAAATCGGGGACGAAGCGTTCATGAATACGGCGGAGGAGATTGTTTGTATTCCGTACGGGTGCGAGAAGATCGGCGCGCGAGCGTTTGCCGGGGCGACGCACCTGAAGGAGATTCTGATTCCGACCACCGTGACGAAGATTGACGGTACGGCGTTTGACGGATGCGGCGCGGTGTATGTGATCTGTATAACGGATGAGGTCAGGGATTACGCGACAGCGCATGGGTTGATTCCGGTGCAATGAGACGAAGGGAAACACAGAGGACGGTTCTCAGTTTCACTGACGCGAAACAGGAGAACCGTCCCCGAGTTTCCTGTCCCCGAGTTTCCTTTCCCCGTGTTTTCTTGTTCCGGAGATTCCGGATGACAAAACGGGGATATAGTTGTATAATGAATTGATAACAAATC
>CAZALQ010000221.1:0-3015 GCA_964485605.1 uncultured Oscillospiraceae bacterium | reverse complement strand
GCTGCAAACAGCTTGGTGCAAGATGAGCAGCTTGACCTTTTTACAGATTACGCAGCAAAAGAGCAGGCGGAGAAAGAGCGAAAAGAAAAGCTTGCCCTTGAAAAAAAGGAGCAGGAAACCATACTTGAAATAAAGAAAAAATTCGGAAAAAATGCGATTCTAAAGGGAATGAACCTTCAGGAGGCAGCAACAGCAAAGGACAGAAACAGCCAAATAGGAGGCCATAGAGCATAAAAAGACTTCGGAAATTTCCGAAGTCCTTTTCTATTCAACAGATTTTAACGATTCGACCATCTCGATATTTCTTAATGATTTTCTTGTCATAAGAAGAACAAGAATCGTAAAGGCAATGGTGAGGCAGAACGCATAAGTAAAGCTCAACGGATATATATGATTGCCGAATTTAACCATATCCATGCTGATTATACCCATGATGAAGTGGTGTTCCACGACGCCGAGAGGCAGACCAAAGACAGTCCCTATTAATGACAGAAGGAATATCTCTTTAAAGAGATAGGAATTGACCTCCCCGTCCCTAAATCCAAGAACTTTTAAGGTAGCTATCTCCCTCATTCTTTCAGATATATTTACCTGAGTAAGATTTATGAGTACAACAAAGGCTAAAGCTCCTGCTGTAACTATGATAACCAAAATGATGAAGTCTAAAGCTTTGATCATGTTTTCAAAGGTATTGATAAGGGCGCTGAAATCAACGGTCGAAACATAGCCTTCTATACCTTTTACATCATTAACAAGCCCCTCTCCATTATCCGTACATACAACAATCTCCTTTGGATGCGGTTCCTCTCCGAATATATTTCTGTAATATACATCTGATATGAAGACATAGTGCTGGAAATACATCTCGCATATGTCATCAACTGTAGCCTGCGCTTTTACACCAAGTCTTGATTCTATGGTGATCGTATCTCCCTTTTTTATGTTATTTGTTGCTGCAAACTTTTCGGAAACTATTACACCTCCGTTGCCAAGCCTTAATTTATACCTTCCTCCCGGTCTTCTTAAATCCAAAACCTCATCGGATTTCCTGGCATCTATAGAATAGACAGTCATAGTCTGATCGTCGTTTTTACCGCCGTAAAGCCTTGATGTAAATTCCATGACAGGAGCCATATACCTGTTGTCAAGGTCATCTTCAAGCACAGTCATAAACTCATCAAGGTTTCTGTCATCTTCAATATTGATTGTATAGTCATATCCGAATATTCTTCCGAATTGGATCTCGATGATATCCCCTATGGAATCCTTTATTCCCCAGCCTACAACAAGAAGTCCGGCACATCCTGCGACTCCTATTACGGTCATGAAAAATCTTGTCTTATATCTTATGATATTTCTTGCAGTGATCTTTGATGTAAATGAAAGCTTATTCCATATGAACGGAATCTTTTCCAAGAATACAGGTTTTGCGCTCTTTGGAGCTTTTGGTCTCATAAGCTGAGACGGCATTTCCTTAAGTGTCTTCTTTACTACCAGTGCACTGATTCCGCAAAGAAGAAGGCTAAAGGAAGAAATACAGATTGTAAGTATGGGTAAATTGACAATGACCTGCATTGGCGGAAGCAGATACATAAGTCTCCACGCGTTGTATATTACGGTCGGGAAAATAGCAAGGCCAAGGCCGACTCCAAATACACTTCCGGAAAGGCTTGCAAGCAGAGAATATATGACATATTTTGAAATGATTGCGCCATCGGAAAATCCCAAGGCTCTGAATATGCCTATCTGCCCTCTTTGTTCATCAATAAGCCTCGTCATTGTCGTCATGGAGACAAGAGCTGCTACAAGGAAGAAGAGCACAGGAAGAGACACTCCTATGGTCCCCATCTGATCGGCGCTTCCTTTAAACATATAGCTTGAGTAATGACTTCCCCTATCAAGTATAGTCCATGATGCATCAGGAAGGTCTTCAAGCTCCTGTCTCGCCTTTTTTAAATCACTCTCTGCCTTTTCTATTTCTGTATTGAATTCGTATACTCCGTCGTTATATTCCTTTAAGCCCTGTTCATATTGAGCCCTGGACTGAGCTACTGTATATTGATAATCCCTCAGCTGCTGTTCTCCTGCTGCAAGTTCCTTTTTGCCTGCTTCAAGCTGAGCTTTCCCGGCTTCAAGTTTATCAATGCCTTCCTTTAAAGCTGAAAGCTGGGCATAGTTATCTTCCACAGAACCTCCGGCAGCCTCATCAAGACGCTTCATAAGATCTTCTATACTGCCAGTCGCATCTGTAATACCCGCATTTTTCATGGCAGTTATAGCTGCAAGATTAGCATTATATTCTGCTTCCAGATTGTTGTTTTCAACGCGAAGCAAAGCTATTTCTCCGTTTATTCCGGAGCTTTCGGATTCATAATTTTCAGATAGAGGGTCAAGGGAAGCAAGCTGATCTTCCAAAGATCCTATTTCCTTATTGTTTTCATCTACCCTGCTTCTGATCTCTTCATTTCTTTTTTCAAGACCTGAAATGCTTATGGTCTCTGATGCTGCTTCAGATGATGAGACAGTCTTTAGAACCTGATATACCCTGTATAAGGCTGACATCTGGTTATAAATCTCATCAAAACTTCTTCCCTCCGGATCTGCGGCTTCTACCTTTGCCACAGCATCATCCAGGAGTTTCTGGTTTTCCTCAATGGTCTTTTCTGATTCAGCTAAAGTCTGCTTGGATGCATTGATGGTAATGAGATTTGTCTCTATTTGCATCTCAGCCATAATGAGCTTGACATTGGCATCGTCAAGTTCCTTTTTTGCATCATCGAGTTTCTTTTGCCCCTCTCTTTTTTCTCTTCGAACTCAGCTTCGCCCTTTTCAAGTTCTTCTTCATACTCGGAAAGGATTTTCGCCTTCCTGAATTCCTGCTGAACAGCTGCAAAGTTCTCCACATCCATGGTCTTTTCGCTTACAAAATCAGAATACTCATCGGTGTATGAAATGTATTCCGATGCGCCGTCAAGAGTCAGGTATACTGTCTTATAGTAATCTTCAAGGAAGTTT
>CAZALQ010000220.1:0-3016 GCA_964485605.1 uncultured Oscillospiraceae bacterium | reverse complement strand
GTATTTCCTGGTTTGTAATTGAGTTACTGATTATTGTTTTTTTCTTGAAGCAAATCTGCCTAGTGCAAACATGCCAACAAGCGAGACAACATATGGAACCGCTCTAATGCCGGCTTTGTTAACTGAAAGAGAATTGTTTGTCTCTTTGGTATTTTTGTTAAGTGAATTATAGCTGCTAGAGGTAGTTCTCTGACGGTTAAGACTGTTATTACTAGGATTGTTAACCTTACATTTATCAATTTCAGAATATAGACAGGAGGAATTTCTCCATCCATCACTGCAGATTACAGACCCATCTACATCAGCGCCTGCTTTACAATTGACTCCATCATGACCAGAACAACACCCTGGTGCTGCTTCCACTGAAAAAAAAGATGTTGAGAGAATTAAAACAATCGGTATAATCAACGCTATAAATATTGCTATTTTTTTCATATATATACTGCTATTCCTATAATAATTATAAATTATATCAATCTTGAGTGATCAAACAATAATAACTCGTTTAGATCAAAAGCTGGAATCCTATTCATGTAGAAAACAGTTCTTCTGATATTTATATCAATATAATATGGTTACGTAATAGATGATCAATGCATAATTGTTTTATGATAACCAATCTTAACTTATAATAAATCTAATAAGCCAGCTTGTTATGCTACTCGTTTTATTTATTGGGATGATTAGTTAGAAGGTACGCTTATGAGATGTAGATGAATTGAAATAAGGAGATTAAACAATGGGTATTGGCATTGAGATTTTTGTAATTATTATTTGCCTGTTATGCGGTTTGTTTGGCAAAGAAATTCTCGACAAACATATGCCGTATGATATAGACTTAAAAGTTTTATATGTAATAGAGGTTATAATACTTTTTTTTCTTATTAAAGCATGGTGCATTTGGCCCGATTGGATAATTCTTAATACTTTTGAATATGGCAGCTTATTAGATGTATTAATTAGATATGTAGCGTTTATAGCTCTCCCTATCGGATTTGCAGGAATCGTTACAGCCATAGCTTATTCATCGTTTCATTTTTTTCTTACTACTTTATATAACAGATTCAAAAGGCAGAATTCACGCGATGGAAAGATAATTACTTTTGAAGAGTTTTTAGACGATTATTCACGGTAATAACTGATTTAATATAAAAAGCGTACGCAATAGCGTAGCGCTTTTTATATTTTTTAGATATTCTCTTTTACTCTGTGAACGAAACTTTTCAGTTTTTCCATTGTTTCTGATCTGTTTTCTTCGTCTACTTTACTGCTTTTTGGATTTACAGTTCTCTTTTTTCTGTTAGATCTAATCGTTACACGTGATCTCTTTGAACGTTCCTGTTCACCTGGAATTACTTTTGGCATTCTATTTACCTACCTTTTCTTTGATTACTTTTATTTACCTCTTACCATGATTATATCAATCATCGCTCCAACCTATACGGATATACTCTTTATAACTTTAAATGACCTAAAGAAACCAAAAGATACATACTATTTCTCAAGCATCTTCTTAAGGCCTTTGAAGAAGTGGCCGTTAGCCATCTCCAGAAGTCCTTCTATTACATGATTGTTCATCTGTCCGGAGATCTTCATTCCGAATAATGAGGAATCAGCTGCACTGTTGATCATCATCTTGTAGGTAGGATCATCAGGATCCTTACTGGCATTAAAGGTTTTGGAAATGGTATGCTTTACCGCCTGATACATGATCCTCATGATCAGACTGTGATCCTTCATTTCCATCAGGGTATTTTCCATGGTAAAGCTGCCTTTTTCAGGAATAGCTTCTTCAATTGAGTGACCGATCAGCTTTTCGAAGTCTTCCTTGGAAGGAATACCCTTTGGATCATAATACCAGGATGGGATATTACCATTCTCGATCTTCTTGCCTTCGATATTGATCTTTTCGCTAAGACGGATGTCCTCGCAAGATGCTCCGATCTCTATCGCATATTCCCCGGCTATGACTTTCCAGCCATCGTTCCAGATCGCAAAACTGCGGTCATCAAGTCTGAAACTGACCTTTTTGGTTTCGCCAGGTTCAAGTTCTACCTTAACAAAACCTTTAAGTTCCCTTACCGGACGATACTGGTCTTTATTAAGACTGCTAACATATAACTCTACGATCTCGCTTCCTTTGACATTACCGCTATTGGTAATAGTGCAGGTTACATCATTTCCATCTACGATCAGATCGGAATAAGTATAATTAGTATAACTTAAGCCATAACCGAAAGGCCATCTGACAGGTATTCCCGCTTTCTGATAATAACGGTATCCCACATAGATCCCTTCCCGATATTGAGCATCTTTGCTTCCATAGTAGGAAGAAGAGATAACATCCTCATATCTTATTGGCCGGCTTGATGAAAGTTTTCCTGATGGATTGATATCACCGAATATGATCTGTTTTAAGGCTTCTCCAACCGCTTCGCCACCTAAGCCACAATAGACTATGCCTTTTACTTTATCGGCCCATGGCGTCTCTATTGGACTGCCAGAGCAAATGATCACGATGACATTCTTGTTAAGGCAACTTACCTTATCGATCATTTCGATCTCTTCCAAAGGCATCTTTAGATCGCTACGATCAAAACCTTCTGATTCATATTTATCGTGTAAGCCGGTAATGATTATGCATCGATCATATTCGCTTGCTTTATCAAGACCGTCATCTTCTAGATAATCGATATCCTTAAAAGCATCAATGATCGAACTAAACCGGTAAGGATTGATGTGACTACTGCCCGAACCCTGATAACGGGTCTCTTTAGCCATCTTACCGATAAGAGCGATCTTTTCTTCTCTCCTTAAAGGAAGGATCTGATCCTCGTTTTTTAGCAGGACCATCGATGAAGCAGCTGCTTGTTTTGCTAACTTGTAATGCTTATCGTAATCAGCTTTTTTCTTTTCTTTCTTTCTAAAAGCAAGTTTCAAGATCCTTCTTACTGACTCATCGATCAGTTTCTCATCAAGTTTACCGCTTCGAACTGCTTCGATGGCTTCCTTTTCC
>CAZALQ010000219.1:0-3021 GCA_964485605.1 uncultured Oscillospiraceae bacterium | reverse complement strand
AATATGATTTCAGTTCTCCCTCAGTCGTTGCTTTCTCAATTGGATTAAGACATACATACTGTGCCATATATCCAACAGTCATACGGCTCGCAAGCTCTCCGGAGTTATGTCCTCCCACCCCGTCACAGACTATGAATATCTTTTTATCCGGGATGACAAAGAGAGAATCTTCGTTATCATTTCTTGTTAATCCTTTATCAGTTTTAAAACCTACAGTAATCAAAACCTGTCTCCTTTTAAAGAATTTGAATCATCTAAAATATACGCTTTATAAGGCAAAGATAAAAGCCGCCGTAGCCGCCTTTCTTTGGCAAAAGCTGCCGTGAAGCAATTGCCTTATATCCTCTGTTTTTGCCTTCTTCATAGCTGTTTCCGTGAAGTATTGAAGAATCGATCAAATTGCAATTCTTTATTATTTCTTCGTTTTCCAAAGGATTTACAGTACATGTGCTGTATAAAACATAGCCGCCCGGCTTTACATATTTAAGTGCGTTTAATAGGATCGCAGCCTGAACATTAATTTCATCAGGTTTTCTATATTTTATTTCAGGGTTTTCTCTTAAAGTACCAAGACCTGAACACGGAACATCTGCCAGAACATAGTCTGCAAAGGAATTAAGTTTCTCGTTATATACAGTTCCGTCGCCAAGCTGAGCCTTGATAATATTTATCCCCAGTCTTTTTGCCTCTTTTTCTATGAGGCTAACTCTATGGTCATAAATATCAAAGGATAAAACAGATCCCCTATCCTTCATAAGCTCTGCCATTGCGCAGCTCTTTCCTCCGGGTGCTGCACAAAGATCTAAAACTGTGCTTCCCTCCTTAGGACCCAGCAGTTTAGCGGCATACTGAGAGGCTTCTCCTTGTACTGAGAAATAACCTTCATGATATATATCTGTATCAAGAAGTCCGCTTCCTGATACATAAATACAATCTTTGCTTAATAATGATTTCTCTTCTGATTCAAAACCAAGTTCATTAAGCTTCGCTACAAGAGAAGTCGGATCTGTTTTAAGTGTGTTGACTCTTATGGATAAAGGTGCAGGAGTATTGGATGCAAAAAGCATCTCTTCAGCCCTATCAAAGCCATAATTTTTGACCCAAAGATCGACTATACTTTTATCTACAGAATACTTTACGCTTAGATAATCCTTTTGATCCTTTTCAAGATATTTAAGCGTGCAATTATCCCTTTGAAAATTTCTTAAAACCGCATTAATAAATCCTTCAGAACCTTTTTTAAATTTACTTGCCAGTTCAACGGTTTCATTTATTGCAGCATAATCGCTGACTCCGTCCATAAAGGCAAGCTGGTAAAAACCCATCCTGAGCCAGAGGCGTTCGGATACACCAAGCTTTGGTTTCTTAAGGTATTTGTCTATATTGTAATCAAGAAGATACTTATTACGAAGTATTCCGTAAACAAGCTCTCTGATAAATGCGGGATGCTCTGATTTTTCCCTTTGTATATACTTTGTTATTTCTATATTGGACCAGGCTTTTTTCTCTTCAATGTTTTTAAGTATGAGAAAAGTTGTCCTTCTGTCATTATCCAAAGTATTTACTCCTGCAGAATGTATTTCAATCGTTTATTATACTCCAAGCATACTGCCCGTTTCAATTCTATTGCCCAGCAGATATGCTGCAGAGTCCATGACTTTTTTGCCCGGTGCCTGAAGCTTTTTAATATTTAAAACGCCTTCTTTGCAGGCAACCGCAATGCCCTTTTTATCTGCGCTTACGACAGTACCCGGTATTGACTCCTTTGCATCCTCATCAAGAACTTCAGCTTCATAAATCTTTAGCACTTCGCCGTTCTTTAATGTCCTTGCTACAGGCGCATCATTAAAGGCTCTTATAAGCCTGTCAACTTCTACAGCTGATTTATTCCAATCAATATAGCTTTCTTCTTTGCTGAGCATAGCAGCATAATTGCTTTCGCCTGATTGAGGTACAGCCTTTAGACTACCTTCTGCAATTTTGCCAAGAGATTCTGAAAGAAGCTCAGCGCCCATAAGGGAAAGCTCTGTAAAAAGCTCAGCAGATGTCTTAT
Organism: uncultured Oscillospiraceae bacterium; assembly: GCA_964485605.1. Classification (GTDB taxonomy): domain Bacteria; phylum Bacillota; class Clostridia; order Peptostreptococcales; family Anaerovoracaceae; genus RUG13409. Next base: position 968 of record CAZALQ010000219.1, on the reverse strand, counting down.
GATCTATCTTTGTTTTTGCACAGGCATACATGTCTCCTGTATCAAGACCTTCATCCATGTGCATAAGTGTAACGCCTGTTTCCTCTTCTCCGTCCAGGACCGCCCTTTGAATGGGTGCAGCTCCCCTGTATTTTGGAAGAAGGGATGCATGTATATTAATGCAACCGAATTTTGGAGCATCAAGCAGTTCCTTCGGAAGTATTTGTCCGTAAGAAAAAACAACACCAAAATCAGCTTCTACATCTTTTACGGCCTTTAGTGCTTCCTCATCATTACGGATTTTCTGAGGAGAAAGAACGGGAATACCAAGTGCTTCCGCCTTTTCTTTTACGGGGCTTTTTTGCATCTTATTGCCCCTTCCCTTTGGTTTATCCGGCTGAGTTATAACAAGGCATATTTCATGCCCATCTGCAATCAGCTTTTCCAAAGGAATACAGGCATATTCAGGTGTACCGATATATATAATTCTCAAATTATTACCCTTTATCCTTTTTCTTCTACTTTGCGAAGATTATCAGCTTTGCTCGTATATACTATACCGTCAAGGTGGTCGATTTCATGGCAGAAAGCTCTTGCTTTAAAATCTTCTGCTTCATATCTTTGCTTTTTCCCGTCTCTGTCAAGAGCTTCTACAACAACCTTTTGAGGTCTGTGTACATCTCCGTAATATCCCGGAACAGAAAGGCAGCCTTCACTTCCGTATTGGTCGCCTTCTTTGCTTACTATTACCGGATTTACAAGATAATATACTTCCCCTTCATCAACTTCTACGACACATACTCTTCTGAGCACGCCAACCTGAGGGGCAGCAAGTCCTACACCGCCTGCCTCACGCATTGTGTCTACAAGATCGTCAAGCAGGATCCTGATCCTGTCATTTACTTCAGATACTTCTCTTGATACTTTGTTAAGTTGTGGATCTCCCTCTAAAATAATATTTATGATTGCCATTTTTACTCCTAGTGATT
>CAZALQ010000218.1:319-3023 GCA_964485605.1 uncultured Oscillospiraceae bacterium | reverse complement strand
ATTTGAATTCAGTAATCTTATAGCATATGCACTGGCAGATGCAGCTGCATTTTCCATGCTTAGAGATCAGCTTAATGAAGTTCTTGCAACACTAACAGAAAGAGAGCAGGAAGTATTAAGACTTAGATTTGGTCTTGATGACGGAAGACAGAGAACTCTTGAAGAAGTAGGCCAGCAATTTAACGTAACAAGAGAAAGAATACGTCAAATTGAAGCTAAAGCTTTAAGAAAGCTTCGTCATCCAAATAGAAGCAAGAGGCTTAAGGACTATCTTGAAGATTAATTTAACAGATAGAATGCAAAGTATAGCCTCGATGGTCATACAGGGCGAAAGCGTAGCAGATATAGGTACGGATCATGGATATATACCTGCATATTTACTAGCTTCTGATATATGCCCAAGCGCTATACTTTCAGACATTGCAAAAGATCCTTTAGAAAGATCAAAGAGAACCTTTTTAAAATACGATATTGAAGCTGATTTTAGGTTAGGCCCGGGACTTGATGTTCTTGAAGAGGGCGAAGTATCTTCAGTGATAATAGCCGGAATGGGCGGCGAGACTATAATCGACATCTTATCAAAAGATATAGTAAAATCCCATAGCTTTAAAAGGATAATACTTCAGCCAAGGACATTTTGCGATGAACTCAGGCTTTGGCTTGTCAATAACAGATTTAAACTTGTAAACTACAGCTTAACTCTTGAGAAGAATAATATATGCGAGATCTATGCTGTAGAAAACGGTAATAATACTACAAATGAAACGCAAGTTCTGTCAGAGTATTTATTTATGCAAGATGATCCTCTAATAAAGGATTTCATACTTGATAAGCTAAAGAAAAGATCCGTAATACTCAAGAATTTAAAGGATTCAAAAAAGGACCAAAGTATGCTTATTGAAAAATATCAAAACGAAGTTGAATATTTAAATAAGCGTTTAAAAGAACTTAATAATTAGTTATTTATGAGCAGCCGAGACGATCGCTGGCAGCAATATTTATTGCTGCGGGAGGAAAGTCCGGGCTCCATAGGGCAAGGATGCCGGTTAACGGCCGGTCGGGGTGACCCGAAGGAAAGTGCAACAGAAAACAACCTCCAATTTTTTGGTAAGGGTGAAAAGGCAGGGTAAGAGCCTACCGGCATTGTGGTGACATGATGCGCATATGTAAACCCCATCCGGAGCAAGACCAAATAGAGTGGCAGTTTCTTCAAAGGACAACGCCAGAAAGGGGGCTGCCCGTCCCTTCTCGGAAGGTAGGTCGCTTGAGTCTGTCAGCAATGGCAGATCTAGAAAGATGATCGTTTAATACAGAACCCGGCTTATTGGCTGCTCATGCAATATATTTAGCAAATGAAAATAATTACTTTTAATGTTAACGGAATAAGAGCATGTCTTCAGAAAGGTCTTCTTGACTTCATAAAAGAAGAAGATGCAGATCTTGTATGCCTTCAGGAAACAAAAGCACAGCCCGAACAGGTAGAGCTTGATATTCCCGGCTACCGTCAATTCTGGAACAGTGCCGAAAGAAAAGGGTACAGTGGTACTCTCATTCTTACAAAAAAAGACCCTATCAGCACAGATTACGGCAATCTTGATAATGAAGGCCGCACTGTATGCTTGGAATATAAAGATTTTTACATAGTAAATAATTATGTTCCTAACTCACAGAATGAGTTAGCAAGGATAGATTACAGGCTTGAATGGGAAGAAAACAGACTTAAATATTTAAAATCCCTTGATAAGAAGAAACCTGTGATCATGTGCGGTGATCTTAATGTTGCACACAACGAAATAGATCTTAAGAATCCTGATACAAATCATAATAACGCAGGATTTTCTGATCAGGAAAGAGAAGCATTCGGCAAGCTTCTGTCAGAAGGATTTACTGATGCATACAGATCCCTTTATCCTGATAAAGTTGAATATTCCTGGTGGTCGTACAGGATGAAAGCAAGGGAAAGAAACGTCGGATGGAGAATCGATTATTTTGTTCTTTCTGACAGGCTGATGGATAAAGTCAATGATGTCATTATAAGAAATGATATATTCGGCTCCGATCATTGCCCGGTAATACTTGATATTTCTCTTGATTTATAGTAAATTTATTGAGTTAAAAGTCAATTTTTGCAAGGTTTAATTCCTTGTCGTTTAAAATAGGAGGGAAAATTCCATGGGTAGACATAATACTATCGCAGGAAGAAAGGCTGCTCAGGACAGCAAAAGAGCAGCAAGTTTTACAAAATTCGCAAGAGCTATCATGATTGCAGCTAAAGCAGGTGGAGATCCTGATTACAACCCATCTCTTCGTACAGCAATTGAAAAAGCAAAACAAGCAGGACTTCCTAACGATAATATCAACCGCGCCATTAAGAAGGGTACCGGTGAACTTGAAGGAGAACAGCTTGAAGAGCTTAAATTCGAAGGATATGGTGCAGGCGGAGTTGCAGTTATCGTAGAAACTCTTACAGACAACCGTAATCGTACTACATCAAGCGTAAGCCACGCATTTGATAAGTTCGGCGGAAACCTCGGTACTCCGGGATGCGTTTCTTACATGTTCGACAGAAAAGGACTCTTCGTATTTGACAAGGAAGAATCTGAAATCACAGAAGATCAGCTTATGGATGTTGTTCTTGATGCCGGCGCAGATGATATTCAGGAATATGAAGACAGCTTTGAAGTTGTTTGCGATCCATCAGTTT
>CAZALQ010000218.1:0-250 GCA_964485605.1 uncultured Oscillospiraceae bacterium | reverse complement strand
GTGCCTTCAATTGAAGCAACTCCTGATGAAAGCCATATTAAGAGCCTTCAAAAAATGCTCGATGCTCTTGAAGAGGACGATGACGTTCAGAAAGTTTATACCAATAGTTCAATAGACCTTTACGAGTAGTTAAATGGAAAAAATATTAGTAGTTATAGACGGTAACAGCCTGATAAACAGGGGCTATTATGCGATTCAAAGACCTATGATTACAAAAGAAGGCATATATACCCAAGGTATATATGCCTTT
>CAZALQ010000217.1:0-3025 GCA_964485605.1 uncultured Oscillospiraceae bacterium | reverse complement strand
CTACACTTGAGGGTGTTTTTCTATTAAATAAGCATTATATGCCTTACTATAAATGGAGTTTTAGAGCCTTAAAAGACCAAAGTATACTTTCTGAGTTATATGATCCTTTGGAGTATCTTTTATTAGGGGATAGAGAAGATACGAATGGAAAGTTATTTACTATAGGTGAAGTATGTCATGCTATCCAAGATGAATTAAGAAGGCAAGGAATCACATCAATGGAATGTGATGATATGGAAAAACATGCAGATAGTGTTAACGAGTGTATCAAAGACGGAAATATAAGAAGTATTAGCATATTTGTTGCCGTATAAAAAACCTTTTCCTATGAAATATAGGAAAAGGCTTTATTAATATATTTAATTGTTTTATATGTTTAATTGATTTTTAGAATGGCTTCTCATGGAAGTTTCCGACAATTCTTTGATTGTCAGAAATATTTATGAATGCTTTTGGATCTATTTCAAGTATAGTTGAAATAAGTTTGCTTGATTCATACTCTCCTACGACAGTATAAATAACGGTTCTCTCGGTATTTGTAAATCCGCCTATGGCATCAAATAAGGTTACCGAATGGTGATATTTTTCATACACCGCATGGGCAATTTCTTGCGCCTTGTCGGAGATAATGATAAAGGATGTTCTCTTATATCTATTATCAAAAAGCTTAACGATCTGAGTGCCTGCAAATTGATAAATTATAGAATAAAGGGCTGAATCCCATCCGAATAGAACTCCTGATACAGCAAGCATTATACAGTTTACAAGAAAGATTTCTGTCCAAACCGAACGTTGGTTCTTTTTCGCGAAATATATGGATATGAAATCTGTTCCGCCGGCGCATCCGTTTCCTCTGAGAACAAGAGTTCCTGCTAAGCCACTTATTATTCCTCCGAATACTGATATCAAAAGCAAATCATCTGTAATCTCGAATTTTGGAACAACTTGAACCATGAGACTGACAGTTGCGATATGGAACAAAGAGATTATAGTAAATCGTTTCGATACATACCTAAATACAAGCAGTGTAGATGGAATGTTAAATAGGAGATAGAGAATAGAGTAATTGAGAGTCGCATCGAAGAATTTGGCTCCAATTCTGACAAGTAAAAGCGACAGACCTGAAAATCCTCCAGGAACTAAATTACCTGCGTTTACGAAGGTATTAATGTTAATTGCAGATAATACCCCCGCTGCGACTGCAAAAAATATATCTCTTAAAAAATATTTTCCCTTATCATGAATGCCGGTTATTACGGCTTCACGTATGTGTTTGCTGCTAGTGCCTTTTCCTTCCATATTCTTTCCGTTAAAAATACTTTCTATATATATGCCAGTGACAGATTATATCACTTTATATACACTAATAATAACTAAATTTTGCATATTCCAAAAATAAAAAACCGAAGCTGTGAAGCTTCGGTTTAGTCGCTAAATTTTAATTAGCCGAAGTATCTCTTAAGAAGACCTTCAAGGGCTCTTCCATGTCTGGCCTCATCACGAGCCATCTCATGTACTGTGTCGTGAATTGCATCAAGGCCATTCTTTTTTGCACAAGCTGCAAGTTCAGTCTTTCCCTGAGTTGCGCCATATTCACAGTTAACTCTCCACTTTAAGTTCTTTTCTGTAGAGTCAGTCATCTGTGGTTCAAGTGCAGAACCAAGAAGCTCTGCGAATTTAGCTGCGTGCTCAGCTTCTTCATAAGCAGCCTTTTCCCAGTAAAGTCCGATTTCGGGATAGCCCTCTCTGTGAGCTACTCTTGCCATGCAAAGATACATTCCGACTTCTGAACATTCGCCCTGGAAATTTGCTTTGAGCTGATCAAGAATGTATTTTTTATCTTCTTCACTTACTCCATCAAGCTTTGTTCCAATGCCGAAAACATGTTCAGCTGCAAGAGTTTGAGTGCCTTCTTCAACTTTAACGAATTTGTCGCCGCTTACATGACATGTAGGGCATTCTTCAGGAGGGTTGTCTCCTTCATAGATGTAACCACAAACGGTGCATCTCCATTTTGCCATAACTATTTACCTCCGTTACTAAACAATAAATATGACCATGTTTATTGTATTTCTTAAATGCATTTAAGTCAAATGAGTTTTAGAGTAAAATCTCATTTGAAATAACATCTGTGAATATAGATTCAAGCATAGAATAACTTAAACTATTGTAGTGTTCAGGGTTCAAAGTTGAATAATAAACAGGTAGGGGAGCCTTTTTCGGATAAACAGGCAATACCATTGTGAAATCCAAATAGCTGGGTATTGAGATCCTCGGTATTGGAAGAACTCCTTCACCTTCTCTTAAAAGCGAATATAGGTAGTTAAGATCAGAAGATATGATATCTTGTTTTCTTGGGGCTTCATCCCACCATAGAGGTTTTTCAGTACCGCCGTTATATATAAGTTTTGGTAAATCGTTAATACCTACGTCTCTGTCTTCTGAAGCATTTCGCTTGTTTACGACCATAACTATGTCGGATTCGCCTATTTTAATGGAATTTGCAAAACTGTCTGAAGGTTTTGTAAATGATAATATAGCATCAGCTCTTCGGTCCGTAAGTATTCTTGATGCATCCGCTTCAAGGCAGCATCTTAATGCGATCTGCATTTCGTTTGAATGCTGTTTGCGGTAGTTATGTATCTTAGTAGCGTAGTACTCATATATACCTATGGAAAGACAAATACTTATTTTAGGCCTATACGATTTACGCATATCGATTGTATCATTTTTAAGCTTGTCAAATTCGTTGACGATTTGAGTTGCCCTTGGATAGAAATATATACCGGCAGGAGTCATATCGACTCCTTTTTGTGTTCTGAAAAACAGTTCAACACCAAGCTCGTCTTCAAGCTGATCTATTGTTTTAGCAAGTGCTTGTCTCGTTACATAAAGAGACTCAGCGGCTTTTAAAAAACTCTTAGCATCTGCTACCGATAAAAATACTCGTAATTGTTTTATATCCATAATGTAATCTCCGAACAACATTTTATACAAAAAGGGGAAGAAGTGCAAATAATAGTTA
>CAZALQ010000216.1:0-3026 GCA_964485605.1 uncultured Oscillospiraceae bacterium | reverse complement strand
CCCGTAATATCATGACTGTAATCGTAGTTCCTGGCGAGTAACTGCTGGCCCCTCAGAGTTATGTCCCGCGAACACGCTGCAGCCGGACCCGACGGACTCTAATGGCTGATCTCCGAATGGAATGTTCAGAAGATATTTTGCTGCAAAAGCATTGAAGTCCTCAATAGTCTCCGGGTTCAGCGCTACTGCTTCATCCAGGTGATAATCGCTGAAATACTCCATAGAGTAAAATTTACCTGGCACCAAGGTTTTGATTGAATCAAGGCTCCTTCTTTGAAGTTCATCTCTTAAAAAATCTGCTTTGAACATATCATTATCCTTTCTGGCTGATAATTTATCATACATTCTTAAGCTGTTATATTATGCAGCCTACCGCATAGACAAGGCAGAAGATCATATTCAGTATTATCCATGGAGTAGCTGCAAACCTACCAAGAATAGTCTCCGGTACACGCTTTCTGGCTCCAAGATAAAGTGGAACGACCAGAATACTGTTGAGGAGTCCAATCAGACCTCCTGCAATTCCCAAAAGAGACATGAATCCGGCTGAAGTGAAAAGCGCAAACACGAACGATGGAAGTGTTGCTGCAAGCCAGCTAATCTTGTCATTGCAGTGGAATGTCTCCGTTACGATCTGTGCCAAGCCGTTTGATACACCCCAGAAGGATGTAATCAGCGCAAACAGGATATACAGCACTCCAAGAAGCATAGCCCATGAGGGAAGTGCGGAAGTCCAACTTATCATAGCGATATCAGTTACTTCAGTCGCAGTTTTGAGGGTGAAGAAAGTAATGATGATAATTGACAGAAAATTCATTCCGAAGCCCACCCACATTGATTTTTTAATAGCTTCTCTGTCTCCGTCAAGTCCATCTACTACCTGAGGAATAGCTAGTGGAGCGGATAATGCCAGTATTGCATATCCATAGTAACGGATGAAGCTGAGAGGATCGCCATCTCCTGTAGGGAGAGGATTTCCGCTGAAGTGGGAGAATGACGGAACTGCCAGTACCGCAAGAATCACGAACATCAGTATAACCATAGCTCTTTCGCCGATAGCTACTCCCTTAAGTCCAGCAAGTACGACCAGTGCTGCAAAGATATAGAATATCACTGACCCAATCTTCTCTGTCACTGGTAGAAGAGCTGCTACAAGCTGGCCTGATTCGGAAACATAGGCTGCCAGATTTGAGACCGCTATCAATGCCAGGAAAACGAAATAGATTATCGTCAGAATCTTCTTAAGAGGTCCGTTAAACAAAAAGAGTTCGAACTGAGTCAGGACCTGGCATTCATGGCCGGTTATGCTTCTCGCCTTAAGTGCAATATCCGCCGTATAAGCAGCTATCAGCATTCCGATAAGATATGATAATACCAGTATAATTGCTGCAGGTAACACACCTGCCTTGGTTGCCAGATATGGCATTGTCATAATAGTTCCGCCCACACCGTAACCACAAAGTATGCAGGCAGCTTCAAATGTAGTTATCTTTTTCATAAGCGTTCGCCTCCGTTTAGTATAGACATTTAACGGTTTATCTAACTAAAGCATATTGCGAACACCCCTGTGCGTGCAAGATATTTTTTTTTTATTTTAAATAATTATAAAAAGGAAGATCAGGAAAAGATATACGTCGTTCCTGTCGTAATCTGTCATGGAATAATGATCTGCCATGGATACCACCAGACAGTCACCGCGGGGTTTGTAGTTTCTGTTCTCCGCTTCTTTGTACATGGCTTTGAAAGCGTTCCTGACTCCTGCGGGATCGCCGTACCATGAAGCGTAGATGATACGGGTCCCCGGTCTCATCTCCAGCCCCTCATTGTTTTTAGTATGTCTTACCGGAATGTATACTCTGTCGATCAGAAGTTCACCGTCCTCCGTAAGACGGCCGGAAAGCGACGGAGCGTCAGTTACCATTTTATATTTTTTCTCAGCCGCATATTTTAACGCATCATGAAACTGACGGAATATAGCATCCCAGTCACTGGTAGGTTCGAAGTCCATTATGAAGCAAAGATGCTCATTCATATCGAAGCTTCTGATTTTACCTTTCTTATAGTTGGTGAACGGGTCCTTGTCAGCATCTAGTATAGTCATAACCATTATAAGATCGTTAAGCATGTTGGATATTATATCAGGGTTATTGACCGTATCACCAAACAGATCTTTTATCTGGCTGGAATTCAAACCGCACTTTTCTAAAAGCAAAATATGCTTCAGCTGCATCAGGCCATTAAGCGAATAGTAACGCACGCCAGCGTCTGTCTTATATTCAGGCGTCAGCAGTCCCCGCTCCTCCATCCTTATTACAGTCATCCTGTTAACAGAACATATATCTGCCAGCTCTCTGGATGTGAAGAAACCCTTATCTTTCATATTTCGGTACTCATTGCTTCTCATCTTCGGTCACTCCCAATTGCTTCCCCTAGTTATATTATACTCGGTCTCACGTTGGCCATTATTCGTTCTAGCAGGAAGATACACATCCCACATTCCCGCTGTGTTGCGGTACGCTTTGCCCTGTTCGGTGTCAACGAGCTTTAACGTGTTATCTATCTCATCCCAAACTCCGTCATTATCGTAGTGGACTGCCATGGGATACACGGCAGCGAGGAACATGCCGTTCTCCATCATGAATTCCTTTTGGAACTTATCCCGGCGGTCGGTTATCTCCTCTGTGAGTTCTGGGTCATCTGCAATTATCTTTTCCTTAGAAAAATCCCCTTCAGGTACGTCATATGCAGTCACAGTCATCTCCGTGTCCGTGCTTTCTTCCGGAGTGACTGCCGCATATGCCTGAGCGGGGATCAGTTCGAATGCAAGTATGATAGCCAGTGCTGATGATATGGCTCTTTTTAATATTCTGCTGCTCATTATTCCACTGCCTTCCCACAGCCAGCCCCTTTTAGAAAATATTATCATTTCAGTCGCTTTATGTCAATAAAGTGGTAAATCACAGAGGCAAATTTATATTCCTCTTTTGGTTACACTTATGGTTACAGTAGACAGCGCAACCTTCACC
>CAZALQ010000215.1:0-3069 GCA_964485605.1 uncultured Oscillospiraceae bacterium | reverse complement strand
CGTACTGATATATTCTGATTATGAGCAAACAATAAAAGGACTTCTGGACCGACAAATATCATCTTGTCGGTGAAGTCGACTATCATCTGCTGAGTGATGATAAGCTTTATGAGGGGATGGAATCTCATAGGGAAGCACTGCGCACTGTCTTTGAATGGCTGGTGAAGCAAAGCTGCTGGAGCATCTATGATAAGACCATGAATAGATATGTAGTAATGCTCGTATCAGCAACAGATTGATTAAGATTCAGATAGATCTTTCCGTTTAAGACCTCCCGGAAAAAGAGAAATTCCGGGAGGTCCGGTTTGTTTTTTCTTCTTTAAAAACCAAGCATAGCTCTTACGTAGCTGTCGACGAAATCTGCGCGAGCTTCTTTTGGCATAAATTCTACGCTGTCTACGACTTCATCCCACCATTCTTCCGTATAAGCCGGTTTGTTTTCCAAAGCCTTCATTCTCTTGTTCCATTTTCCCATTCCTATTATAGCTTTTAATATATTCATGATATTCCTCCGCTACTGTCTGTAGTTCCTTACGAAATCGCATACTGCAAGCAGATTGGCTCTGTTGCAGTCATTCTTAAAACTGACCATCTTATCCTGACTTACGATATATCCGGGACCCATACCATCAATGAGCCTTTTTGCTTCTTTTACGCAGTCTTCAGGGGTGCCAAGGCCGAGGAGTACAGTTGACATACCGCCGACCAAACATATATTCGGAAGCTTGTCTTTAAGTTCGAGTACATCATCCTCTTCCGGATGGATAATGAGTTTTCCTTTTTCAAAATCTGTGAAGAAATCACAGAATCTCATCATTGTGCTCTCAGTGTAGATATACAGCCTCTTGTTATCGTTCAATGTCATATCTATATACTTCTTAAGGTAGGGCCAATAGAACCTTTCAAATTGTTTTACGTTCATGGTCGCATAGGCAAGAAGCGCAGTATAGCAGTCTGTGACATAAACAGATGTATCGCTGCTCAGGTTCTTTTTTATTGACGGGATGTTGTAATGCTCAAAGTAAGTATCTTGTGCTCTTTCAACACTGCCTGGGCAGCGCCTCATATCAAGAGCATAGTTCTTGATACCTCTTGTCGTAGATGAAAAGAACTCTGCCGGCATCATTACAGCACCTGTCATAGAAAATACAGATGGACGGTGATATTTTTCTGCAAACATCTTTGCCATTTTTCCCGAGAACCTGCCGAAGTTGATCAGCTCGTTCATACCCTTATGCATATTTTTTGCAGTTGCATTAGGGTATTTGTTTTGGAACATGACCCTGCAAAACCCCACGGGGTCCTCTGCGAATCGTTCATATCCATCCGTATCCATCATGACCCTATCGACTACATATATGGAGTCGATAGTATCGTCGAAGGTATATATGCTCCCCGGACCCATAGAGTCACAAAGTCTCATAGGATTTCTTGTTCCCAGGTCTATGTGCGCGTCAAAATTGTACCTTTTATGGAAATCGCATACCAGTTTTTCCATCTTTTTGTCATCATAAAGAGCTTCTTTAAAACTGAACTCTGAATCATGGATCTTCCAGGTATAAAAACCTGAAAGATGAGGGACTCTTGCGGTCTCTTTAAACTCCATCCTGTCGTGAAACAGCTTGACTATGTCAAGATACTCTTGTGAATACATTTGATGCCTCCTACTTTTAACACACTACTATACAGAATTATATACTATACATGTATAGTGTAACGTACTATACATGTATAGTCAAGAAAGATTTGTAAATAATTTGTTCAGCAATATCTTTAACTGTGTTAGAATGAGACACTATGGATAATACAATAACGAAAAAACAAATGATTCTTGAAGTTGCAAAACATCTCTACTATGAAAATGGCTTTGTTTCCACAAGTTTTGATGAAATCGCAGTCGCTTTAGGTATTAAAAAAACCCTTGTGCAGTATCATTACGTTACAAAAGCTAATTTAGGAAATGAGATATATGGTGACTATTCATTAAAACAATTCAACGTTTTTTCTGAAAAAGTTAAGCGCTTAAAAGTCCCTTATTCATTTCCTGAGATTCTTATCGCATACACCATTAAAACTGTTCAATACTATCAGCAGGACACCAAAGCATTCAGGTTCTACAAAGAATTCTTCTGCAATGCATTTGAATATGTGATAACAAGACTTGAAGATCTGCATCCTGTAGCAGGGATACGGGATGACATGAGCAAAGAATATATCCATGCAACAGCAATAACCATTCAGTACGCGCTCAGAGGACTTATCTATCACTATATAAACGGTGAAATTAAAATGTCAAAACCTGAATTTGAGGGCTTTCTCATTCATATGATGCTCTCGTCAGGCATTTACGGTGATGTGAAAACTGATGAAATAATTAAGCATGTAGATGAACTAAACAGTCGCATAAAGATCGATTTTGCACCTGATTTTGAATGGCAATGATTTTTACAGACTCAGCGGTGACAACATTTGTGATCACAGCGGACGCATCATCTTCAGGCTCGACGGCTATATGTCATCGGGATTTGTGGAGGCAGAATATGATTAGAGAAGGGACATTGGAGGATTATTTAGCTATCCAGCAAATATGTGAAAAAGATTTGGGATATTCCTGTGATCCAATGGTTGTAAGGACAAGGTTATTTAATCTGGATAAAGAAAGAGAATGCGTTTTTGTTGCTGTTCAGGATAATATCGTCACGGGTTTTATCCACATAGAAAAGTACGAATTGCTATATCATCAGGCTATGGTTAATGTGCTTGGACTTGCAGTGTCAGATGAATATCGGCATAAAGGATTTGGAAGTGCATTATTAACTGCTGCTGAAGAATGGGCGAAAGGAAGAAATATCTCTGAGATGAGACTAAATTCCGGAGCAAAAAGAAAAGAAGCGCATTCCTTTTATCGATATGCCGGTTATACTGATGAAAAGGAGCAAATCAGATTTATCAAAAGGCTTTAGCAAATTCAAGTTTATCTATCCATATCTCTGAAAACCATTGATTTTCCTGCATTTCTCGCAGGTCTGCTACCATAAAAAGCTCCGTTTTCCCTTGTTTTTGCCCTTG
>CAZALQ010000214.1:0-3070 GCA_964485605.1 uncultured Oscillospiraceae bacterium | reverse complement strand
GGCTTCTGAGCTGCATGCTTGTGATCAGGTCCTGCATAGACCTTGAGCTTCTTTGCCATCTGTCTTCCGAGAGGTCCCTTGGGGAGCATTCCTTTTACTGCGTGGCGAATAACCTCTTCAGGATGCTTTGCCTGCATCTCTTCAAAGGTAGTTTCTCTCATTCCGCCCGGATAATAGCTATAGTGCTTGTAAATCATCTGCTGTGCTTTCTTTCCGGTAACCTGTACCTTGTCAGCATTGATTACGATAACATAATCTCCGGTGTCGATGAACGGTGTGTAAATCGGCTTTCTCTTTCCGCGGAGAATCATAGCAGCCTCAGAGCAGAGACGACCAAGGGTCTTTCCTTCTGCATCGAGGATGTACCATTTTCTTTCGATCTCCGATGGCTTTGCAACGTAAGACATTTTAATTCCTCCTGTCTACTTATATGCCTGTGGCATAAGTTTCGGCGCCTACTCTGATGAGCTGTCTTTCTCACTCATCTCTTTTCGGCACTGTTACTGTAACTTGTAACCGCCGTTTTTCCATGCACAAAAATGCGTACAAAAAAGACGAACGCTCTTGTATTCTAAGGCACGTCCGTCTTTTAGTCAAGCAATATTTATATCAAATTGTTGAAATTTTAGCCCTTGACGGCTCCTGCAGTAACGCCTTCTACATAGTATTGCTGCAGGAACATGAACAATGTGACTATCGGTATAGCAACTATGACGCAGCCTGCTGCAAACTGAGTGAAGAGATTCGTATCCGGATGAGTACCAAAGAGGAGAGAATAAAGACCTACAGATACTGTCCAGTATCTTGGGTTGTCTGCTCCTATTATTACCTTTGCAAAGATGAAATCCATCCAAGGCCCTGTAAAGCTCATGAGAGCCTGGTATATGATGATGGGCTTTGCAAGAGGAAGTATGATCCTTCTGAATATCTGGAAATTGGTACATCCGTCCAGCTTTGCCGATTCCACAAGGGCATTGGGTATGACATCAAAGAATCCTTTGGCTACCTGGAATCCAAGGCCCGCTCCTGCGCTGTAGGCAAGGATAAGACCTATTGTCGAATATTCCGGATGAGCAGGATTTCCCGTAAGGCCTATGGATTTGAGCAGGAAGTAAATTGCTATCATGCTCATGAATCCCGGGAAGAGTCCTATGATCATGGATATGTTCATGAATGGCTTTCTCATCTTGAATCTAAGCTTTGACATGCAGTATGCAACCGACAGGACCAAAAATGTGGATATGACACAATCGAATATGGCAATTATCAGAGTATTGAGCATCCACTTTGGAAATGCATTTGGCACACCGTAATATGTAGCTGAGAAAAGGTCTTTAAAGTTCTTAAGTCCCACAGCCTTTGGGAAAAAGCTGCTGGTGACTCTTCCTATGAATGTACCGTCCGGCTGGTACTCGCAGCGAAATGCAGAGAATACTATCCAAAGGAGAGGTATGATCCAAAGGATGGCAAGGAGCGTCAGTATGATATAAGTAGCGCTAAGGCCTGCCTTTCTGTTGAAGGACTGGCTTCTGTATTTAAGTTGTTTTTCACTTTTACTCATTGGAAGGTGTCCTCCTCGTTATATGCTTTGCTCCTGCGGTAGGTCACCAAAGTGATCGTCGCCGTGATAATAAATGTAAATATACCTATGACAGCACCTGTGTTGTAGGAACCCTGATCGATGGTGACCTTGTACAGCCATGTGACCAGGAGATCCGTTCCTCCAGCCTGATAACCTGTATATACAGGACCTCCTCCCGTTAGAAGGAATACAGAGTTAAAGGAGTTAAGGTTTCCTACAAAGCTTGAAATAAGGTAAGGCGTCGTAACGAATATGACGTAGGGAAGAGTGATCTTAAAGAACATCTTAACTGTCGACGCTCCGTCTACCTTTGCTGCTTCGTAAAGATCTGCAGGTATGTTCATAAGAATACCGGATGTCATCAGCATGGTATAGGGTATACCTACCCACATATTGATGACTATGACCATGATCTTTGCAAGGACCTCGCTGTCGCTTGCCTTAAGACCAAGGAACCCTATGGGACTTTGTATCCAACCTGCATTCATGAGCATGGAGTTTACAGGTCCGTATTCTCCGAGAAGGTTCCTTACAGCCAAAAGTGAAATGAACTGAGGTATGGCTATGGTAAGGATGAATATGGTCCTGTAAAACTTCTTTCCCTTAAGACCCTTCTTGTTTATGAGAAGTGCCAGGATGATTCCGCCAAAGTAGCAGGTAAGAGTAGCAAAGATAGCCCATATGAAGGTCCAGCCAAGAACCGGCATGAATCTGTTTTTGATTTCAAATCCGAGGGACCCCTCACCTGTAAATACTGATATGAAATTCTGCACTCCGTTCCAATGGAAAAGGTTCGTTCCAAGAGCATTCATATCAGGATCGTTGTAGGTGGTAAAGGCAAGAGCTATCATGAACACCGTTGGAAGTATTGTGAATATGGTAGCTGCTATGCATGTAGGAGTCAGCATGAGCACATGGAACTTGCTGTCAAGAAGCTCTTTCAGATCCTCTTTAAAGCTCGTAGGCTTCTTTCCTACTTTTCTGTCCATATCAGCCTTGTATGATGACTCGATATTCAGGTTCCATACAAGGAAGTATATAGCTATCATTGCAATGGTCACGAAACCGAAAAGTATCATGAGCTTGCAATCTGAGGCCGTCGTAAAATGGCCTGTAACAGGGTCAAATTCTCCTCCCGGAGATACGTACTTTAAGGACAGATTGCGAAGAGCTTTCCATCCGTAGGGCGTATCATTTACAGACGGGCACATGATCATGACGGCCAATATCCCCGCCTGAATGAGAAAGAAGAGAAATCCCTTTACATATTGTTTATTGTATATGCTGCCTGCTCCAAAAATCAGATGGGAGAGCTTAGTTCCCGGCGATCCATCGGCAAATCTCTTTCCTATTCTTGAAAAGAAAGTATCTTTGCCAATTGATGCTGCTTTCTTTTTTGCAGGCACTTTTCTTAAAGCCTGATCCATAATATCCCTCTCTATTTGTCAATACCGAAACCGTTGAGATTTCAACGATTTCATCTAGCAA
>CAZALQ010000213.1:0-3072 GCA_964485605.1 uncultured Oscillospiraceae bacterium | reverse complement strand
AGTACAAAAAGATCAATTTAAAAAATAATTCAAACCAGAACGTAGCTAAAAATAGGCTGCGTTTTTAATTTTAAGGAGGAAAAAATTATGTCAAATCCAAATGCAAAATTCGGGGCAAAAGAGGTCATGGACGTTACGCTATATGATATGCGTTCGGGTAATCCTGTAATATGCTTCGACACTCTAAAAACTTCAAGTATCAGCGTAACTTCTGAAAAAGTATACGCTAGGGGTGGAAAAGGAAATCCGAAAATAATTACTTGGGAGATTAACAAAGAAGCAACGCTTAATATTGAAGATGCGCTTATTTCCCCGAAATCTATGGAATTAATCTCCGGTATGGCAACTAAGGTCGGGGCAAGAACTGTCTATGTAAGACAAGACACCGAGTGGGATACTAGCGGAACAAAACCTACCGACAAAGGCGATATTTATCCGCTTATGTGTTCTAGTGAAGGAGTTATAAACCTTGCGTTTACACCGAAAGAGACAGCAGAAAACATCAAAATATATTTAAGGGACGATGATTGCGGTACGCTTGTTTCAATGACAGGTGCGAGCCTTTCGTCAAACGTTTTAACTTTAGGTGATGCTGGAAAGGGGGCAGCTGCGGGCAAGAAAGTTATAGCCTACTATACAAGAGATACATCGGAAACCGCTCAAACTTATGTTATAACTTCGGACAAATTTTCAGGAACATATAAGCTTGTCGGAGACACTGTTATAAGAAATGCCGAAACAGGTCTTGATGAGCCATTCCAAGTTATTATTCCGAATCTTAAATGGACTTCAAATCTTGAACTTGGGTTTAGTGCTGAGGGCGACCCTTCAACGACAAGCTTTGAGTGTGAAATAATGCGTGAGAGTGGAAGCTCGACTATGATTGAAATGATTAAATATGAATAGCAAATATAACGTAGATAATTCGGCACTTGGTAAGCTAAAACGCACTTTTGACGGAATTCTATTTGATAGTTTACTAGAGTGCCGATTCTACAAAGAAGTTATAATCCCAAAGATAAAATCGGGCGAAATATTAAGCGTAAATAGGCAGGTAAAATATAAGCTTCTGCCTTCGTTCGTTTATAAGAATCGAAAAATTCAGGGGGTTAATTACGTTAGCGACTTCGATATATCATACAATAATGGCGATTTCGAAGTCATTGATGTAAAAGGTTTTGTAAAGCCGATTGACAAAATTAAATCTAAAATGTTCAAATATAAATATCCCGACTTAAGTTTAAAATTTATCGGGTACACAAAAGAACTTGGCTGGCATGAAAAATAGATAGGAGATATTAATTTATGGATATAAAAGATTTAGAAAATTTAGTTTTGGAAAACAAAGAAGAAATAATTGAGTATGAGGGCTATAAAATAAAATTTGATTCAAATATGTCTTTTGAAAAACTAAGTTTAGTTAGCGATAAGATTTCTGACGAGGTAATTAACAATAAGGGTGTGTATTTCTCCTCTCTTGCAAATGTTTTAATTTTCTATTTTTTAACTTTAAATATGACTGATTTACCACTAAAACAAGGCAAAACCATTGACCTTGATTTTACGTATAGCCTAATGATTTCAAGGATTGGAGAAATGCTTTTTGATAAGCTTACGGCAACTAAAGCATATAAGACTCTTAAAAAACAAATAGACAAACAAATTCAGTTTAAAAAGGATTGCTATCTTAGAAAAATTTCAAAAGATAAGACACTTGAAAATCTTGATAAGCTTATAAAAAAGATAACCGAAGTAATTGAAAATCAAAAGCATTTGATGTCATCTGAAACAGTTAAAAAACTTGAAAAAATTTCTAAAAATTTAAGTGCCAAGAATGAAGGCTAAAAGCTTAAAAGAACTTAGAAAAGTCGTAGAAAAAGCAATTGACAACTCGCTTGAAAATGAAGTTTTTGAAGCAGCAAAAGATGAAGAAATAAAGTCAATTGAAACTGATGTTTTTGCTGTTTATACTCCTGAAATTTACGAAAGACGTGCATTTGGAGGACTAGGTGATGACGAAAATATTATTCATGACACAGTAAAAAACGGAACTATAAAAATTGAAAACATAACAGAGTTTAATCAAGAATATAAGACTACAAACGAAGGACCCGGACTTGCGGTTTTAATTGAGTATGGTCATGGTAACAAAGACTATTATTACGATTATCCTTCATCAGACGAATTTTGTGATCCAAGACCATTTATAGCAAATACAAGAAAACGGCTTAAAAAATCCGGTAAACACAAAGAAGCCCTTAAAAACGGACTTAAAAGAAATCATATCAAAACAAAATAATGGATAAAAGGGGTGAAATCATGGACGATGAACTTAAGATTGTAATTAAAGCGGTTTTAGATGATAATGCAGAAAAAGATTTAAATAGTCAGCTTAAAAATCTTAATTTGGAGCCAATTTCACCCAAACTAAAGCTAGATTTAGATACTTCAAAGTCCAAGAAATCAGCAGAAAAAGCTATAAGAGATATAAATAAAACCATATCGAAAAATATTAGACCGGTTATAAAAAATATAAAATCGGATTTAGCCAATGCGTCTGACCCTTACTGGCGAAGCATAATAGAAAAAGTACCTTTTAACATAAACGAAAAGCCAAAAAAGAGCATAAAATTACCATTTCAAATTGACCTTAATAATCCAGACGAAGTTCAAATGGAAATGGAACGCATTGTTTCGGAATTTACAAGAAATAAAGGTAAGCTAATTGATTATAAAGTCAGTACAACAAGCGGTTTTGATGAAAAAACAAACGACAAAGTTGAACGCTTGTCTGCTGCGGTAATTAAGTATAAAAACGAGCTTGGCGAAACTATTACAAAACAGCTTCAGTGGCAAAAAGTTGGGCAAGAAATAGGCCAAAACGGCGAGAATAAGGCTATAATGGGCTTTGCTGAGAACTATGCCATATACTCGCAAAACATTGAAAAAGCTACCGAAAAACAAGAAAAGCTAAGAATCTCTGCTGAAAAACTTGAAAACAAGCTCACCGAATACAAAAAATCTTTTGATAATCTTCAAATTAAAGCCGATAAATCCGGTGTTAAGCTAAAT
>CAZALQ010000212.1:0-3089 GCA_964485605.1 uncultured Oscillospiraceae bacterium | reverse complement strand
CATGAATGGCTGGCAAGTCCTAAGGATAGACATAATGGCGAGAAATGTCCTTATTGCGCCGGCATGAGGGTTTTAGAAGGCTTTAACGATTTAGCGTCAGTCAGACCGGATCTGGCTTTAGAATGGTCTGATAAGAATCTCCCGCTTCTGCCGACACAGGTCAATGCACAGAGTCACCGCAAGGTGAAATGGAAAGGGCTTTGTGGTCATGAATGGGAGGCTGAGATCAAGGCAAGAGTCAGGGGAAATTTAAATTCAATCTTATTATCTTTAAGCCCCCAAACTTTTGGATAATGTAAATCTATGCACCGTCCCTTTTCTATCAAAAAAAGAAGAGTTGTGGCTCTTCTTTTTTTTCATTCTTTTCCTTCAGATCCTTGTACTTTTAAGATCCTTATTCGATTATCAGGTTCACGTAGGTGTCCCTTAAGCTTTCTTTTATCTTGTTGTTAATGATCTTGCCTACTACAGGTATCTTGATCTGGGGCATAAAGGAAGGTATCTCCATATCTTCTTTTTGAAGCTGATCAAGCAGTTCAGAAATGGTGGGTTCGTGATCGTACTGTTTCATTTTCTCCTCCTATTTGTATGTAAGGACAGTTTCTATACATGCTTTGAAATTATCAGCGTTAAGATCGTGTTTGCTCATAAGCATCAGATCTGTGCAGAACAGATATCCTCCTCCTGGAGCGCATCCGTCGATGAGGCGTTTAGTAAGATCTATACACTCATTTTTGGAAGATCCGTTCATGAAAGCCAGGGGCATTCCGCCTATGAGAGTGATGTACTCGCCGACGTTCTTTTTTGCTTGGAATATATCTGTAGTCTGCTCCAGAGTACCGAGAATGCGGTTTTTCGGGAACTCTTTGAGCGTTTCAAGATGAGGTGTCCAGTTTCCTTCAAGGCCAAGCATAACATTGAGTTTCTTTTTCATTGCGATATCAACAAACCTCTTGAATGTAGGCCAGTAGAATTCCGCGTACTGGTTGGGACTTAAGAAAGGCGGACAATGGAGCGGGAGAAGAAGGGTGTCGCCTTTTTTCAGCGCCGGTCCGTAGGTAAGAGGGATAAGATACTCGGTTATAGCCTCAAGACCCTTTTTGAATTCTTCCGGACGGCGTCTCATGTCCATTGTTGTCCCCTTAAATCCTCTCAGGAAGTCCATCATATAGTCCATGGGTGCATATCCGAAGCTTGCGAAAAGGCCGGGGACTCCGAATTCCTTCTTTTGCATCTCTGTCAGATCCATGAGGCCTGCCATGAAATCCATTACTCTTGGGAATGCATTTTTAAGGGCATTGTAATTCTCAGGATAAGGACGGTTCAGTATAGGGTAGCGGCGGGGAAGTATGACGTTCTCCATATATCCTTTCATGTCAGAAATCATGAGCCCGTATTCCTCGGGCTGCATGGGTGATATTTCATGATGCTGCATCGTATGCCCGTCGTCACTGACGAAATACTGCGGCTCCTCGGGCTTAAGGAAATCGTAAGCTTCTATAGGTGCGGAGAACATCCCGCCCGTATATATATCACAATAAAATTCTTTGAGCGGTGCCCTTCCAAAGCTGTTGAGTTTAGGACGATCATGGATATAATCCATAACTTTCACTCCTTCATAGCCAAAAGGCCAGGTAACGCTCATCATCATTACCGGTACATGGTCTGTTTCAATGTGATTGACGGCATCTTTCCTTCTTTGCAGTTTGGATTCATAATCCTTTGGATCGTTTGCGTAAGTCATTTTCTCCTCCATTTAGTATAAAGCAATATTTGTACTAAATCTACACCAAGCAAGACGCCCTGTCAATAGATTTTAGTAAAAATATCTATTAATACTAATTTATGATATTTGACTTTGTTTATGATTTTGTGCTATGTTAGTGTACGGAGGAACATATTTTGAAAGCAACATATAAGAGCGGAGTAGAAACAAAGAACAAGATAATATCGACGGCAAGAAAAATGTTCAGTGACAAAGGCATACAGGATGTCACAATTGCTCAGATCTGCAGCGAAGCTGGTATAGCTCCCGGTAATTTCACATACTATTTCCCTTCAAAGGCTTCATTGATAAAGGAAATATTCAGATGTTTTCAGGCGGAGTGTGAGACTTTTGCGAAGGAAAAACTTCCCGATGATATTCCGCTGGCCTTTCTTAAATGCTTGCAGTCACATACCATAGTGTACTCACTGGCTTTCTCTTCAAAGACCAGCCGTTTTCTCATAGATGTTTACAAAGACCCTAAATACAGCTATCTTGTCAGAGATCTTCTGGAAGGGAACTATTCTGACGTGATACCACTGCTGGACAATAAGGATCTGAAGTACAAAATGTATTCTGTGTCTGCAGATACACATATCAAACTGGGGCTTTTTAAGGATCTGATGGATAGAACTGATTATCATCCGACAGAGGCGCAGATAAAGGAATTCGCTGATGCGATGTTCATCTTCTTCTGCAGGCTCTTCTACTTAGATGATGTAAATATAGAGGAGATCCTTGCCAAGGCAAATGAAATAATAAAAAAGAACAGGGATGAACTCCCTGCTCCTGTTTGAAGGTCTTCCTTCGCTGCGCCGGCCATTAGACAGGCCAGTCTTTTCTTTTTCTGCAGCCTCTTCTATGTGGATGATGTGAAAATTTTCTATTCTTCTTTAATATACGTATGTAAGCATCTTGTAAACAGCTCCATGAGTGAGCTCATGAAGAATGATATAGGCAAGAAGTGATATAAGGAGTACAATCTCATAACGCAGAAAATCAGCAGTAAAGCTGAATGAAAAATGCCTTATGCTCCTAAATACAATAAAGATAATGGTGGCAGCAATAACAAGGGATCCCAAAGTAAATAGTATTCCTGTTTTTTTTGTCAGCAGCGTCGATGTGATAAACTTCCTTATATCCTTTAGGTGTTGTTCTTTCAAAAGTTTTGTGTTCCATATTATCTTCTATTATATATTGCGTTATACTTCTTACGTATTCTAGCACAAATCGTCAAAAATGTAATAAAGACTTAAGAATTATAGATTATTGAATAATCAAAAAAGTACGTCTCTAATTACTTACAAACAGAGACATACTTATG
>CAZALQ010000211.1:0-3105 GCA_964485605.1 uncultured Oscillospiraceae bacterium | reverse complement strand
TTTCCGTCTTTAACGACAAGTATGAGATCTGCATTCCTTATAGTCGACAGTCTGTGCGCAATAACTATGGATGTCCTGCCCTTTATGACTGTATCTATAGCTGCCTGTATCCTTGCTTCTGTAAGGGTATCTACAGATGCAGTAGCTTCGTCAAGTACAATGATCTTAGGATCTGCAAGTATGGCTCTTGCAAAGGAGAGGAGCTGTTTTTCTCCTGTGGAAAGCATATCTCCGCCCTCACCTACATTTGTATCAAGGCCTTTTTCAAGCTTTTCTACAACATTTCTTGCAGATACAAGATCTATGGCTCTCCAAAGATCCTCATCAGTTGCTTCCTCATTTCCGTACTTGAGATTTTCTCTGATGGTGCCTGAGAAAAGGTGCGGTGTCTGGAGCACATATCCAAGGGAGCTGTGAAGCCAGAGCTGAGACCTTTCTCTTGCATCCTTGCCGTCTATTAGGATCCTGCCCTGGGTCGGTTCATAGAACCTGCAAATAAGGGAGGCAAGGGTGCTCTTTCCTGCTCCCGTCTCACCTACTATGGCAAGGTTGGTTCCAAAGGGTATATCCAAGTTGAAATGTTCAAGGACATACTCTTCTCCGTCGGGATATTTAAAGCTTACATCATCAAACTTAATATGGCCTTCAATTTCTTCCCAGTTCTCTTTCTTGGGATCGAAGGAGTCTCCGTACTTTTCTATTACTTCAGGAGTATCGGTTACATCGGATACTGTCTCGCAAAGCTTTGTATATCTTTCGATATTTACCTTTCCTGCTACAAAGAGTGCAAGAGTATCAACGAGCCATCTTACAGGCTCCATCATGTTTTCAGCATAGGACATGAACATGGAGAAGGTTCCTATCTCCTCCTTTGCTATTACTCCGCCCTTCCAAAGTACTATGGCAATGGATATGGAGGAAGCAAAGGTTGTAACTGCCTGGAATACTCCGTGGAGCTTTGCTGACTCTACGGATTTTGATACCATGGCGTCTGTATCTTTTCTAAAGTCTTTAAAGATCTTGTCTTCTATTACCAAAGACTTTGTGGTCTTTGCCCCTGTGATGCCTTCATTGAAATCTCCTGTGATCTTGGAGTTAAGTTCTCTTACTTCTCTGTGGAGCTTAAAATATTTGCCCTGGAAAAGGGAGAAGAACACCGTGATTATGGGGACTATGGCCATGGTCAGAAGAGTCAGCTTCCAATCCGTTATGAACATAATGACTATGGATGCAAAGATATATACAGCGAAGGCTACAGTATCATGTATCTGCCATGTGAAGAGGTCTCCGATACGAGATGTATCGCTCATGACCCTTGAATGTATATATCCTACGCTATTTTGATTGTAATATGAGAAAGCAAGCTCCTGAAGATGAGAGAATGCTTTGTTTCTCATATCCCTGTCCATGCGCATTTCCGTAGTGAGTCCTTCTATAACTTCTCTGTACCCTGCCCATGCCATTGCAGCGATAGTAAGTATATACAAAGCTATAAAGATCCATACAGTATCCAAGGTTTTGTCTTCAACATAGTGGTTGATGGCATACCTTTGGAATACAGGAGTAATTACTGCCGCCATATTGGATATGCTCGTATAGATGCACATTAGTATGAGCGGCTTTTTATATTTCCTGATAAGAGGCATCATCTTTGGGATACCAAAGAAGCGCATAGGATCTTTTTCTTTAATTTCTTTACTCATTTTTCTATCCTCCTTCCTATGCGTTGCCTGTCTGAATATCGAATATCTGGTTATATAGTCCGCCTGATGTCTTAAGTACTTCAGGGCTTCCCATTTCAGATACTCTTCCGTCTTCAAGGACAAGTATATTATCTGCCTTTGAAAGAGTCGTTATTCTGTGAGATATGATTATTATGGTTGCTGTTCCGAACTTCTCTTCAAGAGCCGCTCTTATCTTTGCATCAGTCTGCGTATCAACTGCAGATAAAGAGTCGTCGAATATGAAGATAGGAACGTCTTTGGTAAGAGCTCTTGCAATAGCTGCTCTTTGCTTTTGGCCTCCTGAAAGAGTTACTCCTCTTTCGCCTACAAAGGTATCGTAGCCCTTTGCAAAGCCTTCAATAGTATCATCAAGGCAGGCTGCCTTTGCAGCCTCTCTTATGGACTCAAGGTCCATATCCTCATCTATGATACCTATGTTCTCTTTAAGAGACCTTGAATAAAGGTACGGCTCCTGAAGGACTATGGAGATATTTTCTCTAAGATATGAGGTTTTTATCCCCTTTATGTCCGTATCTCCTATACGTATAGAACCGCTGCCATCCGGCACTGTATACATCTTATCAAGAAGGAGCATAAGAGTAGACTTGCCGCTTCCTGTGCCGCCAAGTATTCCTAAAGTAGAACCAGCCGGGATAGTAAAGCTTACATCGTGGAGTATCTCAGAGCTTCCTTCATAGCTGAAGTTGACGTGATCAAATACTATATCCTTGTTAAGCGGTACTTCTTTTGCGTCATCAGGATCCTTTTCTTCTTCGGAATTGACTATATACGCGATACGGTCAATGGCAACTCCCGCCTTGCTCATTTCGGATACAACTCTTCCTATTCTCCTTATTGGAAGAGATATCATGGCATTGTATGAAAGGAAGGCTACATATTCTCCGGGAAGCATCTGATCTTTAACGCAGAATACTGCACCCATGACAAGAACAAGGAGTGTCTGAAGGCTCGTAAGAACATCCTGAGAGCACCAGAACCTTCCCATGAGATGACCTACGCTTATCCAAAGATCCGTATATTCCTGATTTTGCTTTTCAAATCTGTCCTTTTCCCTTCTTTCCTGACCGAAGGCTCTTACAACTCTGACGCCTGTCAGGTTTTCCTGTACCATGGAGGATACTATGCCTTCTGTCTCATCACAGACCTTGAATCCTGCATGCATATCCTTTGAAAATCTGATAGTGAAAAATATGATCAAAGGAATAGGGATCATGGCATAAAGGGTCAATTTCAAATTCATTGAGAACATGAAATAGAAACCAAGAACCAGCTTAATGATGACAAGAAGAAGAGATGTGAGCTGCTGTGCAAGGAAGTTTCTCACTGTCTGTATGTCGGAGGTACATCTTTGGATTATGTC
>CAZALQ010000210.1:0-3110 GCA_964485605.1 uncultured Oscillospiraceae bacterium | reverse complement strand
TTTCGATATCCTCTTTTGTTGCCTGGAGAGGATTATCCTTTGTTATGGACATTGAGATTAATTCCTTAATCCCATCGCCACATCCGGCTTCGGAATCTCCTTCACTCATAAGGCATGAGAGAATCGCCATGAAGAGGTTATAGATAGAGCTGAACACATACATCATACCATTGATGATTACAGCCTTATCTTTCTGGGTGATGAGCACGTTCTGGATTGTATCCGTGGACTGTGAAGTTAAAGTGTCAGAATTGTTTGTTTTCATTATTTGTTCTCCTTTGAAATGTAAACTTTATAGTTATGCGTTGGCGGTGCCCCGGACATCTTCAGCTGTATCCGGTCGCTGTTGCCGTACTCTACGTCCCGGCAACCGGACGATCTTGATGAACGATATTTAGTTTTTAAAGTGTTATTTTCATGTTTTCATGTCTATTCCTCCTCTTCTTGGTTTGAATTATTAAACATTGCATCTTATCACGATGCCCAGATACCTAACGGCCTGCCTTTCCACCCTTACCCGATCTAATGAATTGAGAGGGACTCGACCCAAGAAGTAACGATAAGCGGCGCTAGCCGCGAAAAAAAGGACCTACTACTGATCCAAAATGAACGAGAGGGACTCGACCCAAGAAGTAACGATAAGCGGCGTTAGCCGCGAAAAAAAAGAACCTACTACTGATCCAAAATGAACGGATCCTTCAGGAAGAAGTATCTGTTCATTCGGTAATCTATTGGATATTTAATCATGATTTCATGAAGCTTACAGGCTTGTCCTTCCATTTGGACTGTGTCTGTTATGTGTGTTCCAACCACAGGGCTGACATTTTTCATCACCTCCTTTCTTTGTGCTGTGCTTGTTATGCATGTTCCATTAATGATAATTTCACACACTTAATCTCACCTAACACATGAAAGTGAACAATGATCTACAATTACATAAAAAAACTTATATAGAGACCCTTGCTCATCCCAAGTGTGTACTTCTCTCACAAATAGTACGTACCCCCCGCAAGGGGGGTACAAGGGGGGTAGGATACCCCCAAGGGTGGGATGTGTGGAGGCATAAAAAAAGAAAAGGGAAGCAAAACCTACTGCTGATCCAAGATGAACAGATCCTGTCGGAAAAAGTATCCGGCCATTAGAAAATATGTATTTATTATTTCATGTGAAATCATAATTCATTATAAATTGTAGAACATATGTTCGGCCATTATTATTAACATATATCTTATATAATGCTGTTTAGAAATCATTAATTATATATGTAAACGTATGTTTACATTAGAGGGAGGCCAAAAGAAAATATCTAAATAATATTGCACTTAATACGCTGTTCTATGACTATGTATCTGGAAAGTGTCTAAAAATGGTGTATAATTTTTATATAGAGGAACTGCTATTCTATTTCAAAAAAGGAGAGGAACACTCGGATGTGTGACAATATCAATTCCATGCTGAGTAATCGTAAACCAGGAAAAACTAATGAAGCGAAATATTTAGAGCAGATAAAAGAAATCTTTAAGATTGAAGAGTTTAAGGATTATCAGAGTTTTTCACAGAAGGATGTGATATGTAGTATTTTACATCGTCTTGATACATTTGCTATTATTCCCACAGGCGGAGGAAAATCTGTTTGTTTTCAAGCTCCTTCTCTTTTCATGGACGGAATCACAATAGTTATAACTCCTCTGGTCGAGTTGATCAGAGATCAGGTAAACCAGTTTAATCAAATAATGGAGGACTATAATAAAAGGAGAAGAAATGTTGGTCTGCGGCCATACAAGGCCGTTTACCCTGGGATGGATGGGCTATCTCCCAGCGATATTTTTAATAGTATAGTATCGGAAGACACTAATGACGATAATCCATTATATTGCCTTTTATACCTTTCGCCAGAGAAATTTAATCATCCAAAGTTTATGCGTACTTTTTCACGATACACAAAACGTGATCTGCAAATCACAAATATCGTCATTGATGAAGTGCACTGTCTCTCACTGTGGGGGTTTGACTTCCGTGAAGATTATATTGGCATAATAAACTTCATAAAACAGTTTCCTGTTCGCCCCGCCATCAATGCTTTTACTGCCACCGTGACTACCTCCGATGTCCGAATTATCGAGCATCTTCTTGGTTTTGACAAAAGCAATAAGGCAAATAAGTATAGATTTTTTAAATGCATTAAACCCCGTAATGAACTTCAGTTCATGCCTATAAAAGTGTGCTGTAATGATTCTGAAGAGGACAGCTCCGACCGTCCAAATCGTAAAAGTGCGCTTACAACCTTACTCAAGTCAGAGCAATATTATGATATGAACACGATCGTTTACTGCACTACAGTCAAAAGCACTATTGAAATATATGAATTTCTAAGATCTGAAGAAGATTTATGCAAACGTCAATTATTTATGTACCACGGAGCAATGAGTAAAACAGAACGCTCTGCTAACGCAAAAGAATTCATCAATACTGACAAAGCCGGCATTATGGTCGCAACCAAGGCTTTCGGGATGGGAATAAATAAAAATGATGTTTCTCTTATAATTCATTATGACATACCGTTATCCTTGGAAGAATACTATCAGGAGGCCGGACGAGCCGCACGTGGGAAAAATATTATTGGAACGTGCATTCTCCTTTACAATACTGGAAACAAAGAAGAGCAATCACCGGGCAGCTATGAATCTACGAAAGTCTGGGTTCATAAACAAAGTACCCTTAAAGGCCTTGAAACTACTGTCTTTGCGTCACGTCTTACAGAGTCATCAAGAAAAATTCTACAGTCTTTTCACAAAAAAAGATTTGGAGAGGTCATGTTATTCATAAAAAAACAGATCAGACTTCAAGTAAAAGCCGACAGTACATATTCTCTTGAAGTGCAGGAATATATCATTAAGTATTTACAAAGAGAATTGAATGATTCTCAAAAAGAAGAATTGGAGATGTTTCTTTCAGATTTAGACAAGTACTTATTTGAAGTGAACTTACTCCACATCGCAAATTCAAAGATTTCCAATATACTTAGATGGCATCCAGAAGAGTATGAGCTTAATACTGTAAAAACTGTGACAATTTCCGAATGGAAAAGGAAACGAGAAAAGCTAAATAAA
>CAZALQ010000209.1:0-3137 GCA_964485605.1 uncultured Oscillospiraceae bacterium | reverse complement strand
GGTCGTGTGCTTGAAGAAGCGGGCCTGATTAAGTCTGCAAATATTTTTAAGTTTAAAACAAAATTCAACGGTCTGGACGGAAAGTATCAGGCAGGTCATTACAGCTTAACGCCTTCAATGACCATGGATCAGATCATGGAGCTTTTGCAACTTGGTAAACTTCAGGAAATTTCATTTACAATTCCTGAGGGATATACGCTTACTCAAGTTGGTGAAAAACTTGTAGCAGATGGAATAGTCGGATCTTTTGAAGAATTTACAGCAGCTCTGGAAAAAGATTATGATTATTCATTCCTTCCCAAAACAGGTTATGCTGTAGGAAGGCTTTCCGCTAAAGCCAACAGACTTGAAGGTTATCTGTATCCGGAAACATACAGGATCAATACAGGAGCTGATGCAACGGTAGTTGTAAACACCATGCTTTCATATTTTAAATCCCATGTTTATGATAAGATGCAATCTAAAATCCCTTCGGGATATACAATGCATGATATTGTCATTTTAGCATCTATGATTGAAGAGGAATGCGGTGCTGATAAGGACAGAAAAACAATTTCGGGTGTATTTTGGAACAGACTTCATGACGGTATGAAACTTCAGTCAGACGTAACCATCCATTACGTCATAGGAAATGACAAGTTTGATAAGTACTTGGATTCTCCGTTCAACACATACCAAGTTGACGGGCTTCCCGCAGGACCTATCTGCAGCCCAAGCCTTAAGAGCATTGAAGCTGCAGTCGAACCTGAAAGCCATAACTATTATTACTTTGTATTAAAGGGCGACGGAACCGGCGAATGCAATTTTGCTGAAACTTATGAAGAGCATTTAGTTAATGTTGCAACGTATGACAGTAATCCATATAATTATTAATTTTGGCAGATAATTTTTTAAAAATTGCACAGGATGCCGCACTGGCTACAGATGGTATCTCCGGGATTGTTTTTCCCGGAGTTTTGCCTATTCCTAAGGATAAAGGCATTGATATTGATATGCACCTTACTGTTGATTATGGAGTAAGCATTCCTGAAATTGCTTGGAATGTACAGGAAAACGTGAAAAAAGCCCTTGAAAATGTTAAAGGGATCAAAATCCTTCATATCAATATACATGTAGACGGAATTAAATTTAAAGAAAAGGATTATAGATGAAAAGAACAGAAGCCAGAGAACTGCTTATGCAGCTTATGTTTCAGATGGAAGTACAGAAAGATTTTTCTGATGATGCAACAGTTAAGTACCTCAGCATGCAAGAAGAAAAAGATCCTGTACAGTTTGAATACATAAAAGAAGTATCAGAAGCTGTCAGAAATCATAAAGATGAAATCGATACTTTGATCGAGAAGTTTTCTAAAGGATGGAAACTGAACAGGATCGCCAAAATTGATTTAACTGTAATGAGACTCAGCATTGCAGAATCATATTATCTGGGTGATGACAAAAATACGCCTGTAGGCGCATCTATCAATGAAGCCGTAAGACTTGCAAAAAAATACGGATCAGATGATTCCGGAAAGTTTGTAAACGGTATACTTGGAGAAGTTTCAAGAAATAGATAATGAAAGCGGTTTCTGTCTCACAACTTAATAGCTATGTGGGAAGAATCCTGTCTAGCGATCCAATACTGTGCAATATTGCAGTTAAAGGAGAAGTTTCCAATTTAACTAAACATAGTTCAGGACATTACTACTTCGCTTTAAAGGATGAGAACGCAAGAGTCAATTGCTTTCTTCCGTATTCAAGGGTGTTAAATTTAAGATTTGACATTGATGAAGGAATGGAAGTTTGCGTATACGGTAGTATTTCCGTTTATGAAAAGGGCGGAACGTACTCGATCCAGATTAGGGATGTAGAGGCCGAAGGTGAAGGCGCTCTTAAAATAGCTTACGAAAAATTAAAAAGAAAGCTTGAAGAAGAGGGACTCTTTGATAAGGAACATAAAAGACCTATTCCTGCTAATCCTAAAAGGATAGGTGTAGTAACATCTCCAACAGGAGCTGCCGTAAGAGATGTTATATCCACAATAAAAAGACGTAATCCTACAGTTGATATTTTAGTTTATCCAGCTCTAGTTCAAGGAGATGGAAGTGCAGCTTCTGTCTGCAAAGGCATAGAAACATTAAACAGAAAATATCCCGATTTGGATCTTCTTATAGTAGGAAGGGGCGGTGGTTCCATTGAGGATCTATGGACATTCAATGAGGAATCAGTTGCCCGTGCAATATATAATTCTCATATTCCTGTCATATCTGCTGTAGGCCATGAAATAGATTACGTAATATCTGATTATGTTGCAGACTTAAGAGGCGCAACTCCTACTGCTGCGGCTGAACTCGCAGTACCGCATATTGATAATTTTAAAGACAGATTAAACCGTGTAAGACCGGGCATATTACTCAGCTATGTTGAGAGTTCTTTAAATGAAAAAGAATATAAACTGAGAATGATCAAATATGCCATTGATGCTCTTAATCCCAATCTTCCTCTTGAAAAAGGATATGCGACAATTCAGAAAAACGGTATATATCTCTCTGATATAAATGATTTAAATACAAACGACGAAATAGTTATTAACTTTTTGAAATCTAAAGTAATTGCAAATGTAAAGGAGGTAATTAATGAATAATAATAATTTAGAAGAAATTCTTACTATCCTTGAAAGCAATACAGAAAGTATTAAGAACGGTGATTTAAGTATGGATGAAACGATGAAGCTTTATGAGGAATCTGTAAAGCTATATGAAAAGGCATCCAAACTTATCAATGATAAAAAACAAAAGATTGAAATATATAGAGAAGATTTAGATAAGGCAGTAGATTTTGATGAAATTTAAAGCTGAAGAAATTAAAAACTCTGTTGAAGACATTTTGCATTCATACATTACGGAACCGGATCAGTTTTCAAGCCTTCTTGAAAAAGCAGAAAGCTATTCAATATTAGATGGCGGAAAAAGACTAACACCATGTATTCTGCTTGCGGTATGTCAAATGCTTGGAGGAAATATTAACGACGCTATGCCGTTTGCAGCTGCCCTTGAATTTATACATACATATTCGCTCATTCATGACGATCTTCCGGCCATGGATAATGACGATATGAGAAGGGGCAAACCAAGTTCTCATAAGGCATTTGGAGAG
>CAZALQ010000208.1:0-3146 GCA_964485605.1 uncultured Oscillospiraceae bacterium | reverse complement strand
AACGGAGGAGAATATGGCAAATCTAAAGCTTTCCCACATCTACAAGGTCTATGATAACGGGCATAAAGCAGTAAGCGATTTTTCCATTGACATCGCCGACAGGGAATTCATTGTCTTTGTCGGTCCTTCGGGCTGCGGCAAGTCTACTACCTTAAGAATGATAGCAGGACTTGAAGATATCACCGCAGGAGATCTCTTTATCGGAGACACTCTTGTCAACGATATGGAGCCAAAGGACCGAGACATTGCAATGGTATTCCAAAGCTATGCTCTTTATCCTCACATGACCGTATTTGAGAACATGGCCTTTGGTCTTAGAAACAGGAAGATGCCTGAAAATGAGATCACAGAAAGAGTTCAAAAGGCTGCCAAGATGCTCGATATTGAAGACTATCTTGACAAAAAGCCAAAGGAAATGAGCGGAGGCCAAAGGCAGCGTGTAGCCCTTGGAAGAGCTCTTGTAAGGGACCCAAAGGTATTCCTTCTCGACGAGCCCCTTTCAAACCTGGACGCAAAGCTAAGGGCTGATATGAGGACTGAGATAACAGCTCTTCATAAGAGCCTCAATACCACCTTCATCTACGTTACCCACGATCAGGTCGAGGCCATGACCATGGGTACAAGGATTGTCGTAATGAAGCTTGGCTACGTTCAGCAGATCGATACGCCCATGAACCTTTACAACGAGCCTTATAACAAGTTCGTTGCAGGATTCATAGGAACGCCTCAGATGAACTTCTTTGATGTGAAACTGAGAAGAGAAGGAGACACAGTCAGAGTTCTCTTTGACAACGGAGACGATGTGACTGTTCCTTATGAGAACGTATCTAAGATCCACAGCAGATACCTTGGCGGAGACGTAAAGGTGTGCTTTGGCATACGTCCCGAACACATCAGAGTCAACAAGGAAGGAAACGGCCTTAAGTTTATCGTTACCAACGTAGAGCGCCTCGGAAACGAGACCATAGTCTACGGTAAGATAGGCGACCACCTTGGCGAGTTCACCATGAAGGACGAAGGGAACGGCATCATAGCAAAGATCGTTGACAGAGACGATATAGAAGTAGGCGATATCGCATACGCAGATCCAAACCCTGAGAAGGTCCACTTCTTTGATGCTGAAACAGAAATTACTCTCATGAGCAAGATACCTCCCTTCAATACATTGGAGGCAAAGCTTGACGGAGATATTATGGAGGTCCTTGGAACAAAACTCAAACTTCCTCCGGTATACAAGGAAGCAGCAAAGGGTGCAGACGTATTGGAACTCAGCATACCGCCTTATGCCATAGTTCCCGGAGATGATCTTTGCCTTAAGGTTTCAAGGATAGAAAAGCAGGGTAAGGAAAACCTTGCATATCTTAAAAACGGTGACGAATATATCTTTGCGCTTGTTGGAGACGAAGTCAAAGAAGGAGATGATTATCACTTCTCCATTCTTAATGAAAAGGTCAACGTTTCTGCAGGCGGAACTGAGGTACTTAAAGCTACATCTGAAGAAGAGGCCTTTACCGGAAACTTCTACAAGACTGAAGTCAAAGAAGGCGGAGACAGAGTGCTCCATTTCTTCTACCGCATAGGAGACTTTGATCTTGAAACCCAGCAGGATAAGGGATACAAGATCAATTCCATCGACGGCAATGCATGTTATACGAATACTTACAGGTATACGGTACCAAGAGAATGTATAAGCCTTGCAGACGGAGAAGAAGGCCTTGAAGGAAAGGTCACAGCTGTCCTTGACTTTGGCAATGTTTCATTCATCTCAGTGGAGACTGCTGCAGGAAACTGCCTTGTAAAAGCTGATGGAAAGATTGGTGATAGTGTTCGCCTAAGCTTTGACAGCAAAGACGTATCCGTATATTCCATAGAAAAGGATATAAAGCTCTGCTGATGAAAGTCAAAGTAAAGGACAAGACAATAGAGCTTGAACCGAATTCAAAGCCTATCCTTTTCAAAAGGATCATTGCGGACGGGACGGATATTGCTCTGGTATTCATTCTCTTCATGCTCCTTACGGCACTCATTCTAAAGACGCCCATTGCGTCAGTGTATAACGGGCATTATGAGAAGTACAGATCCATGGAGACTGCTGCTGTTGAAAAGTATGCAGGTGACTATGAAAAGGCAGGAAAAGAGCTTTCCGAAAGCGATGAATACCGAAACGAAAGGTTTGCAGCAGAACTTCACGGATATCTTTTAAGGGTCCTGGCCATAAGCATATCAGAAGCCATGGCAGTGCTTATCATACCCCTTGCAAACAAGGATAGGTCCACTCTTGGAAGGCAGCTTGCAGGAGTCCTAATGTTCAGCGAAAAAAGCTATTCAAAGGCCAGTGCATTTCAGGTATGGATGAGGTTCCTTTTCATCTTGCTTTTTGACAGCATGCTCCTTTACCTTCTGACAGGAATATATACATTCCTTCTTGTTCCTGTCTTAAGGCTTACAGAGATGCTTTTAAACAAGGAAAACAAAACATTATGCGATGCTTTAACAGGCATCAAGATCATAGAAAAACTATCGTATGACGGTATAAACTAAATATGGAGGATAAAAAAATGAAAAAGGTATTAGCGCTGCTCCTCGCATTTACAATGGTATTTTGCCTTGCAGCATGCGGCGGAGGTGACAGCGGCAACAAAGGACAAAAAGACGACGGAGTTATTCGTATTTGGGTAGGAGAAGAATCCGCAGAATTTTATCAGAAGGTATGCGACGAATATATCGCAGCCCATTCAGACTTTGGCTACAAGGTAGAAGTCAAGGGTATGGATACAGGCTCCATAGCCGGAACCATCACCAACGACCCCGTAGCTGCAGCTGACATATATACAGTAGCTCACGACAACATTGGAAAGCTTGCATCCACTCAGTGTGCAAAGCCTATATCCGATGAGAGCCTCATAGCTCAGGTCCTTGCAGACAATCCTGAGAGCTTCCAGAAGGTCATCTATTCCACCCTTAACGGAAAGGATTATCTCTACGGCGTTCCTTACATCTCCCAGGCGCTCTTCCTTTATTACAATAAAGCTCTGGTAACTGACGAGCAGGCACAGAGCTTTGAAGGTTTAAGAGAAGCAGCAAGGGCTGCAGGAACAAAGGCTATCACAGTCACAGGAGATGACGGATACAACATGTCTTTTGCG
>CAZALQ010000207.1:0-3158 GCA_964485605.1 uncultured Oscillospiraceae bacterium | reverse complement strand
CATGGTATTCATCGCTGACCAGAACAACCCGAACGGATGGCTGATCGACCTCATCGGCATGCGCAGCGCCCTGATGGCCGTGCAGCTGTTCGCCGCCCTCGGCGCGGCGCTGACGACGGTCGCGCACCAGAAGCTGGTTTAAGGTTTGCTCTCTTTCATCGTTTCCGCCGCCTATGCCTGCGCCTCTTCTGCGGCCTACGGCATCGATTTCATCGATGAAGACTATGCAAGGTGCATTGCGCTTAGCATCGTCAAAGAGGTCTCTTACTCTTGATGCACCGACACCAACGAACATTTCTACAAAGTCAGAACCGGAGATGGAGAAGAAAGGAACTCCTGCTTCTCCTGCTACTGCCCTTGATATATGTGTTTTTCCTGTTCCCGGAGGGCCTACAAGAAGAACTCCCTTTGGAATTCTTGCGCCCAGTTCTGTGTACTTCTTAGGATTCTTAAGGAAGTCCACTATTTCTGAAAGCTCTTTCTTTTCTTCCTCGAGCCCAGCCACCTGATCAAAGGTGATCTCCTTGTCCTTGACCATACGGGCTCTAGACTTGCCAAAGGACATTACCCCCTTGCCGTTCGCCCCGTTCATATTCCGCATCATAATGATCATGAGGACTATCAGTATGACCGTCGGAACCAAAGACAAAAGAGTCAACCAGTTGCTCGGCCTTACAGATTCGACCTTAAGTGTGCCGGATGCAGCCTGAGGGACAACATAGTCCTGCGATATGATCGCCATATCATAGTCCGTCGGCGCGTAGGCTATGAACTTAGTCCCGTCCTTAAGGGTTCCCGTATAGCTTCTGTTGCTTGAGGTGATCTTCAGGGTTGCTACCTTCTCATTTGAGATAAGATCTACAAATTCAGAGAACTCAAGGGATTTGACTTCTGTTCCCGTACCCCTACCGAAAAGGAAGCCAACCAGAATTGTTATCAAAGCGAACGTAACTGCATAAGAAATCAGTATGCCCAGTCCTCATGGTAGTCTATTTTTGTTATCCAATTACAAAATTCCTCCCAATATCGTAAATTTATTTGTTTAATAATCACTATTTTTGATTTTAGTACTCGATTATATCACAAGATATGTGCTTTTACAATAAAAATAACAAAAAATATACAAAAATATAGCAACTTTTTTGTTGAAAAATAACAAATACATAGGGCCTACTCTTAACGGTTGTCAGAAAGCACTCTAAATCAGATTGGGCCCGTTTATTGACCCTTTAAAGCCTCTTTGCTACTATTTTCCTAAGGGGGTTTTAATATTGTTTTTCTAAAAGGGGTTAGAAATGAACGAAAAAATTGTATATGAGATAAGCATCTCCAAAGTGTCCGTAAACGAAGAAACGGTGGACAGCTACGGCATTTGCTGCAAGAAGGGAGACGAAACTATTGCCCTTGTTGAAGATATATCAACCAACAAAGATGCGGTAGAAAAGCTTGCTGAAATCTGCAACGATCTTGAGCTATCGCCGGTTCAGCTGGAAGATGTGGCTGAAGACTTTATCTCATAACAAAAACCGGAGCAAGGGCTCCGGTTTTTTCCGTCTCAGAAGACTATTTTCATGTAATTTATATTTTTTCCAAGGGAAGAAAACTTCTGTTCATACTCAGTCTCAATATTATCCTTAGCAAATTCAGACTTATGCAGATCCCTTTCGACAACTTCCGGCTTAAGACCCGCAAGTTTCGCCTGCTCCAGGGAAAACTCAAAGAGGGCATCGTTATCTGTCTTAAATTCAAGGCTGGTACCAGGGGCCATTATCTGCTTGTATGCAAGGAGCTTTGAAACATGGGTAAGCCTTCTGTGGGCATGCCTGTCTTTGGGCCATGGGTCTGAAAAGTTAAGATATATGCCTGCAAGCTCTCCGTATTCGAAATATTCTAAGGGGTCTATAATATACTCCCTTATGAGCTTTAAGTTTGAAAGCTCATTTTCTCCGGCCTTTTGAAGTATGCGGGGATATACATTAAGGGCTCCCTCGCAGGCCAGAAAGCATCTTTTTGGGTATGCAAGGGCATTGCCTACTATAAACTGCCCCTTCCCGCTTCCTACCTCAAGGTAAATGGGAGCCTTGGGATCGGCAAAAACACTATGCCATTTCCCCTTCAGCTCCTTTGGACTTTCAGCTATATATGATGCGTTTTCCGCAATTATCTTTTCTTTATTTCTCAGAACGTGCTGCCGCATTCTTCTTAAATATTACTTCTCCGTGATTTATGTATGCGCAGTAGCCTTGAGGGAACTCAACTGTTTTGTTCCCCACATTGGCAAATACCGATCTCTTTAAGGCCTTGATATGCACAGCCTCTATATCCGCGCCCAGGCCTGCGTCTTCAAAGGCCATCATTATGACCCTTGGCCAAAGAGCATCTTCCAAGGTCCTTAAATCCCTCACAAGAAGGATCGGCTTCTTTTCTTTCGTTTTCACATGGCCTTCATACCAGTTTAAAGCCAGTTCCGACAGATATCCGTCGTCAGAGGCTGCACTTGATGCAAGGCGCCTTAGCCCCTGCTTTATTGAAGGGTTGATCTCTTCCAGCATGGGTATGACAGAAAGCCTTACTTTATTTCTTAAATATTCCTCTGAGGAATTGGTCGAGTCGGTTCTAAAGGCAAGGTGATGTTCTTCACAATACTGTTCGATATCCTGTCTTTGCACATCTAGAAGTGGTCTGATAAGGCCGTCTTCTCTCATGTAGTCCATGGCTGCAAGGCCGTGGATCCCCGTTCCTCTTAGTATCCTGAGAAGAACGGTCTCAGCCTGATCATCCGCATTGTGAGCAAGAACTGCTCTTGAGCATGCCCCGTCCGGAAGAGTCCTTTGTATCTCTTCGCAGTATTTCTTAAGAAGCTTATGACGTATGTTTCTTCCCGCGGCTTCCAAGGAAATGCCTTCCCACTTTGATTCGGATACCACATCCGCCTTTACGGCTCTAATGGGAACTCCGATCTCTTTGCAGTAATGGGTAACGAAATTTTCGTCATCATCCGCATCTTCTCTTATCATGTGGTTTAGGTGGAAAGCATAAAGGCTGAAAGAATATGTCTTTTCGAGCCTTTTAAGTATGTGAAGAAGGCACAGTGAATCAGGGCCCAAACATATTTTTTAAAACATGGAATTCATAGTGGTCCTGAGTGATTTCGAATG
>CAZALQ010000206.1:0-3162 GCA_964485605.1 uncultured Oscillospiraceae bacterium | reverse complement strand
AAAGGCGCTGATGGTAAAGACGGCAAGGATGGTATTGGCATCGTCGATGTCAAGGTTCAGGATGGCAACCTCATGATTACTCTTTCCGACGGTAAAATTATTAATGCCGGACGTATTATTTCCGAGACACAGACGATCCATAATGCAGGTGAGGTTAAATCCGGAAGCGGCAGCAGCGTTCCCTGGTGGATCATCTACACTCTGGTGGCATGGAATACTCTGCTGACAGGTGGTGTAGTTGCACTGGCCATCACCAGAAAGAAGGCTTCAGGAAAGAACGAAGGAAAGAACTGATAATATCTCTGATTTTCGGGAGGGCGTGAACTATCATGCTCTCCCCATTTTTTTTGTATTGTACTTAGGGGATTCGAACCCTCGCGAGGTTCACGCGATTGCTATACTTTATTTTTTCTTGTTACAGCGAAATCATAATGATATACTAATTAGATAGGTAGATAACTCTATTTTCATATATTAAGCGGAGGTTTTGGTGAATGCCGGTTGATAAAGAAACCAAGAATAAAGCTAATAGATATTTTTTTACAAAGGTAGCAGTCAATATAGTTTTGATGATCATAGGAACTGTTGCCATTTCTATATTCCTAATACAGATGCAGCACCAGACTGCACTATATAAGCAAAAGACAAATAATGAACAATCCCTGGCAGATGCCATCTCCATAATGGAACAGAACACTGAAGATGCAGCGGAACTTTCCAGGATATTCCATGACGGAAATCAGGATATGCTTGATGACCTGAAAGCTCTCTTTGACAGCGGTTTGTTTTCAAACCTTCAATATGCAGATGATGCAACACGTTCTGAAGTAACGGCTGATATGGTTGCAAGATCAGGTGTAGATTACCTGTTCCTCATGTTCAATGACGGAAGGATAGCCCTTTCTCCAAATGCAGGGATGGCAGGTAAAAATCTAGTGTCCGAGGGATATCTTACAGTAGAACATCTATCAATGCTTACCGAGGGCACTAAAAAGGCCAGTGGTAATGTAGTTCCTGTTCTTGAGAAGAATAAGTACGGAGAATTCTATTTTTACTCACTTCCATATTCATATTTAGGAAATCAGTTTACCTTTGTTCTTGGAGCGGATGCTTCAGATCTTCAGGTACAGATCGATTCCCTTACAGATGTATCTGTAGTTTTAAATAGGGCAGTCGTAGGCAATAACGGTTTCCTCTTTGCTGTAAATAAATCGGATTCAACATTCCTATATTATGAAAATGGCAAAGAAGTTTTAACGGGAAAGAATGCACTGGAAGCAGGACTCTCCGAAGCAGCACTCAATGATGGTTATTCCGGAATTGAATATATCAACGGCGTCAAGTATTACTGTACATCCAAGACCTATAGATACAGCACGGTTGTATGCGCGGTAGCTGATACAGACGCTATTTATTCAAATGACAAATATGTTATTTTCTGGTCTGTTTTAAGCTTTATTTTGGTCATGATCCTGTGCCTTGTATACGCAGTCATCATCAGAAACGATTTTGTTCGCAATGAGGTAGAGACAGAAAAGAGAATATTTAAGACCAAAAAGGGCAATACCGTCATCTTTGATAAATCCATTTTCAACAAGGTCTTTCCACTTATGATAGCAGGAGTCCTTTCTATTTTTGGACTTTGTTTCTTCAACCAGACTCTGCTTGAAATATCTGAGAGCGTTGATGATTCTGTTGTTGCTCTTGAAGAAGTTTCAAACAGATATGAAGAGAGCATCAGTTCCAGACAGTCAATTCAGTCATACTACAACGAAAGATTTTTGGCTAAGGCAAAGCTTATTTCCTACCTTATCGAGGAAGATCCATCCGTGTTGAATTCAGAGACAGATAGGTTTTATTCCTATTATGATGAACAGGGAATTAAGCACTATATTACTGATGATGAAGGTAATAGACTTAAGTCAGTTCCGTCAAATGCGAGACTGATTGAGCTTTGCGAAGCAAACGATATCGAATCTGTATACATTTATGATGAAGATGGACATACAATTGCAACCAGCACATCTAATTGGTTCTTTACCGTCAGCCACAACCCTGAAGATCAATCCTATCCGTTCCTTGATATCCTTGACGGAAGAAAAGATGAACTGGTTCAGGAAACCATGGTGAATGATATCGGTGAATCCGGTCAATATATCGGAGTGGCCTTTACATACTACACAACCAAGGATGAAAACGGAAATACGGTTTATGTATCCAGATATGCATATCAAGTTGCAATTGATGAGAATCGTTCCGATATAACTCCTCACAGGGCTATGCTTCAGATAGGTCTGGAAGGTACGCTTACCGACAAGATTTTGTCTTCCACAGACCTTGATTATATTTTCTCTACAGATACCTTAAGCGGCGGATTTATGGTGCTCTTCGATAATTCAGAAGATCATATTGTCATGTACTCGCCTTATGAGGCAAGAATCGGAATGAAAGCAGCAGACATAGGAGTTCCGATCAGAGCATTTGACGGATCTGATTATTATGGATTCACCAGAGTTAATGGTGTTACTTACTTCCAATACTTCAGATTTTCAAACGGATACTTTGTAGCAACTGCAATTCCTAAATCCGGCATGTACCAAAGCAGGGGAATTGTTTCTGCTATTACATCCATTACAAGCCTGATCCTTATACTCATTCTCTCGGGAACCGTAACATTTACAACCGAAGAAGAGGAAAGACTTTATGCTACAATGAGCGCATCACAGGAAGAAAAGGGACTGAATTCAGCTATATTCAGTATAATACTTCCTTCAGGAAAGAGGGTGTCTACGGTAGATGCCGAATCCAGGTGGAGCAACCGTGTCGTTAAATGGAGCGAAAAAGGCCCTGAACAAAAGCTGTTGTTCATGATCGGCGGCATATTCGCAATTATTGCCTTCTATTTGATAATCACGGTACTTGGAGTGAATGTTTTCTATAAAGAAGGATCGATCATAAGATATATAATCAGCGGAAATTGGGACAGAGGTCCAAACATTTTCGCCTTAAGTGCATCTTTGATGGTAATAGTCTTTGTAAGCGTTGCAGAGGCTTTGCGGCAAGTCAGCATGCGGACCGCATTTCTGAACGGAACGACGCTGAATGATTCAGATGTTTCCGCCATGGAGCCCGCAGAGGTCACAGCGCTTCTCCTGAAAGATT
>CAZALQ010000205.1:0-3172 GCA_964485605.1 uncultured Oscillospiraceae bacterium | reverse complement strand
TCTCTATGTTAGATCTTCCAACAAGGACCTGATGGCCGGTGCTAAGTACAAATCTCCTGGGCTGAGGTTTAGATTTCTTGTTTCTTTTTTCCGATTTATTAATGCGTATAAAGCCCTGCTCATAAAGCTCTTCTCTTATCATATCGAGCTCACTGTAACTTTCGGCAAGGGAACTTTCTGATGCAACTGTTTTCAAATATTCAAGCTCTTTATTGCATTCATCAAGCTGAAGAAGTTTTTCCTTCTTTGAAGACTTTAGTTTTGAATACTTTTTAAAATAGCTTTGAGCATTCTTTGCAGGCGATAGTTTCTCATCTAATTCAATTCTTATATTTTCGCCATCATAATAGTTATACAGATCAGCATATTTCGAACCGGGTTTAACTTGCTGCAGATTGGCATTAAGCACTTCCCCTTTTATTCTGTATATATCTGATTCTTCTGACTTTTTAATTTCATCAAGTAGTCTTGAAATCTTAAGTTCGTGCTTTTCTATTAAATTATTTACCTGTTTTGTCAGAGATGCAGCTTTCTGAGATACTCTGTTGGTTTCAAATCTATTTTTATAATAAAAATCAAGAGCAGCTCCTATGCTTTCAAAATCTTTTCTTTCATAAACTCCGAAATACTGAGGTAGATCGATTACATGAACATCTTTAGCGCTGCCCTTTTCATCTACCCATACAGACGGTCTTATCAATTCAGGATCAGCACCCATCTCTACAGCGATCTTAGCAGAAGGTCCATAACCATAGGGATTTGAAAGATTGGCTTTTGGCGGCCTTACATATGACATTCCGGGCAGTATCTGTCTGAATCTGTTCATATCAATGGATATTCTTTTTAAAGAGTCAATAATCTTGTCATTGCTTCCATCAAGTAAAATGATATTACTGTATTTGCCCATGGTTTCAAGAACCAGTTTTTTATTGACAGAATACCCCATTTCGTTAACTGTCTCGATTTCTAAAACGATGATTCTTTCAACATCAATTTGATAAATATCAGTAATTCTTCCGCCCTGAATATGCTTTCTTAAAAGCATGCAAAACACAGGTGCTTCTGATGGGTTTTCAAATTCATTTTCTGTAAGCT
This sequence comes from uncultured Oscillospiraceae bacterium, assembly GCA_964485605.1. Taxonomy (GTDB): domain Bacteria; phylum Bacillota; class Clostridia; order Peptostreptococcales; family Anaerovoracaceae; genus RUG13409. The sequence continues at coordinate 2,077 of CAZALQ010000205.1, read as the reverse complement.
GCACCCTGCTTCCCTGTGATGATACATCGGCAAGGAGCTTTACCCGGCCATCAAGCGTTCTTAATTGAATCAAAATCTGATCTGATTCAGGTTGATATATCTTTTCAATTTTAGATCCTAATAATTTGGAAGAGAGTTCATTGCAAACTGCTCTTGCCAAAAGACCGTCATATGCCATATCTGCTCCGAATTATCTTTTAATATATGAAAAATTTTGTTAGAATATTGAAAGGCTGTTTGAAATGTATCAATGCCCTTTACAAACAGCCCTTTTGTACATTTTAACACGAAAGGAATTCTACTTCTATGATTAAATCTATGACAGGCTTCGGCAGAGGTGAAAGCACCTACGAAAGCATGAATTTCACTGCTGAAATTAAATCCGTTAACCACAGATATTGTGAGATCACAGTTAAACTTCCAAGGCGTTTCAACTATGCTGAAGACAGCATAAAAAATGTTGTTAAGAAGTATGCAAGCAGAGGAAAAATCGAAGTAAATATAAGTCTTGTTGATAACAGCTTTGATGCAGGATCCATTCATCTTAACATAGATGCTGCTAAAGCATATGCCGATGCCCTTTCAAAGCTCAATACAGAAGTATTGGACGGCAAAGGAACTATAAGCCTTCAAATGCTCGCTTCAAATCCTGACATAATAAAAACAATCGCACCTGAAGATAATGAAGAAGAACTTATAAAAGCTATTTGCACAGCGGTAGAAAATGCATGCATCAACTTCAATAAGATGAGAAATATCGAAGGCGAAAAATTGGCTGCTGATATCTTAAACCGTGGTTCGTTTATAGAGAATACTACTTCTTCTATAGAAACATATGCTCCTGAAGTCAAAAAAGCATATTATGAAAAAATCAAAACCAGAATCTCAGATTTGCTAAACGGAAGCGTTGAAATTCCGGAAGACAGGATCATGGTTGAAGCTGCTGTTTATGCAGATAAAGTTGATGTGACTGAAGAAATCACAAGACTTAAAAGCCACTGCAGCCAGCTAAGACAAATATTTGAGGATAGCGATGAACCCATAGGTAAAAAGCTTGATTTCTTAGTACAGGAAATGAACAGGGAATCAAATACCATAGGTTCTAAATGCAATGATGTTTCCATAACGAAACAAGTTCTTCAGCTTAAGAATGAAATAGAAAAAATCAGAGAACAAATTCAAAACATCGAATAAAGTTAAGAAGAAGGGTTCAAAGCCCTTCTTCTTTTAATCTTTTATTGATGGTATTTAAAACCTTTTTCTTATCTCCGCTCCAAAGCGGCGCAATCAGTATCTTTTTGGGTCCGTCACCTGTAATCCTGTGAACTACCATATTCTTGGGAATGATTTTCAGGCACTCAATGAGAATGTCTATATATTCATCCATGCTAAATACATCAAACTTACCGAGATTATAGTCAATTTCAAGATCTGTTCCTTTAAGCACATGCAGAAGTTGAAGTTTGATTCCTTTACTTCCAACCAGGCATACATGTTTAACAGTATTCAGCATATCATCTTTTGTCTCTCCGGGAAGCCCCAGAATAACATGAGTGATAGTATGAATGCCCAAAGAGTTCAAATCTGATATGGCTTTATCATACACAGCAGTATCATAGGCTCTTCGTATATATTTTATACTCTCCTCTTTTGTTGTCTGAAGTCCAAGCTCTACCCATAAAGCTTTTCTTTTATTCAAATCAGCAAGATAAGATAGTATTTCGTCTGACAAACAATCCGGTCTGGTGGCGATTGAAATAACGGCTATATCATCTCTTTTTGCAACTCTATCATAAAGGGATTTGATGTATTCCAAATCACCATAAGTATTAGTAAAGGATTGAAAATATGCTATATATCTATTCCCTTTAAACTTAGATGATACTCTCTTTTTTGCATTCTCGATTTGAATATCAATATCAAGATCACTATCTTCAGCAAAATCACCGCTGCCGCCTTCTGAACAGAATATACATCCTCTAAAGCCTTTTGTACCGTCTCTGTTAGGACAGCTGAACTTACCGGAAAGTGCTAACTTATAAAGAAAGTTGTTATATACTCAGTTGTGTCATATTAT
>CAZALQ010000204.1:0-3178 GCA_964485605.1 uncultured Oscillospiraceae bacterium | reverse complement strand
GCTTTTTTCTTTTTTATCAGGAGGATAAAACAATTAGTAAGGAAGCACTTATTAATGATCAGATTCGTGCCAAAGAGGTAAGACTGATCGATGCAGATGGAAACCAGATAGGAATCGTAAGCATCAAAGAGGCTATGGCCGCCGCACAGGAAGCCGGTCTCGATCTTATCAACATTTCTCCCAATGCTGCACCACCGGTTTGCAGAATTGCCGATTACGGCAAATATCGCTACAACCAGCAGAAGAGGCAAAAAAGAAACAATCAACTATGGAAGTAAAGGAAATGCGTCTTGGAATTTTCACAGAAGAGCATGACCTTGAAACAAAAGCTAAGCTTGTCTCCAAGTTTCTTGAAGGCGGAGATAAGGTTAAGGTTTCTATGCGTTTTCGTGGAAGAGAGATGGGACATACTGCTAAGGGTATGGAAACTATGCTCAGCTTTGCGGAAATGGTTGCTGAATACGGAAATGTTGAGAAAAAACCTGTTCTTGAAGGACGCAATATGTCTATGACAATTGCACCTAAGACAGCAAAGGAAAAGGAAAAAGCTGCAAAAGCTGCCAAGGAAGCTGCAAAGGCTGCGCAGGAAACAGCGCAGAGCGAGCAGTAATATAATATTAAAGGAAGGTATCATCATGGCAAAAGGCGCAAAGATGAAGTCCCATAGAGGGGCAATGAAGAGATTCAAGCTTACCGGTACCGGTAAAGTAAAGAGAAACAAGGCATACAAGAGCCACAGAACAGCTCAGAAGACACCTAAGAGGAAGATGAACCTGCGTCAGGCTACATACCTGACTTCCGCGGATCACAAGAGAATAAAGAGTGTTCTGGTAGGAAAGTAGGAGGTAGAAGACAATGGCAAGAGTAAAAGGCGGAGTAAACGCTAAGAAAAGACATAAGAAAGTATTAAAGGCAGCTAAGGGCTTCTACGGTGCAAAGCATCGTACATTCAAGGCAGCCAATCCGGCAGTTATGAGAGCTATGAGAAGCGCTCAGATGGGCCGTAAGCTCAGAAAGAGAGAATTCAGAAGACTCTGGATCACAAGAATCAACGCAGCAGCAAGACTTAACGGAATGTCCTACAGCAAGCTGATGAATGGTCTTAAGAAGGCTGGAGTTGAAATCAACAGAAAGATGCTTTCTGAAATCGCTGTATATGATGCAGCAGGTTTTGCAACACTTTGCAACACAGCAAAAGAAGCACTTAAGTAGTAATTAGATATATAACGCCGGGTTTTAAAACCCGGCTTTTGCATTGTTTATATCTCGGTGGCATCTATCAGCACTATGTCAGGATGCCTGTCTCTAAAGAAATTCAAGGTGAATTGATTCGCCAAGAGAAGTACAGGTCTTTCAAATCTGTCAAAGACTAGGGATGACCTGCTGTCCACGCATTTTTTCACAGTATCAAGATCTACCTCATCGGTTTTGCCTCCATCGGAGCTTATGACCCATTTCGCAAGCTGGAAATCCTGAGGCTCAAATCTTACGGGTGCATTGTATTCATTTTCAAGCCTGTAAGTAAATACTTCGAATTGCAGCTGACCTACCGCTCCTATGATAACCTCGTTGTATTCATTATGATATACCTGAACGGCACCTTCCTGGGCAAGCTGCTGTACGCCTTTTTGGAATTGCTTTGTTTTCATGGAATCCTTTGCGCTTACCCTTGCAAACAGTTCGGGAGGGAAGGTTGGCAGAGGCTCAAAGAAAATAGGTTCCTTTGTGGTACAGAGAGTATCTCCGATTTGGAAGTTTCCCGTATCGTATATACCTATAACATCACCTGTAATTGCGCTTTCTACATTTTCTCTTTCATTTGCCATAAGCTGAGTGCTTTGTGCAAGCTTTATGGGTTTTCCTGTCCTTGAAAGAGTTACCGTCATTCCTTTTTCAAATGTACCTGAGCATATTCTTAAGAATGCAAGTCTGTCTCTGTGAGCCGGATTCATGTTGGCTTGGATCTTAAATATAAATCCGGAGAAGGTATCTGCAAGCGGGTCTACGAAAGATCCGTCAGCCAGCTTTCTTGGGCCCGGAGCAGGGGACATTTCAAGGAAGTAATTAAGAAAACTTGTAACTCCGAAATCGGCGAGGGCAGATCCGAAGAACACTGGGGTAAGCTCACCCTTTGCAATGCTTTCCAAATCGACGGGGTATCCTGCCCCTTCCAAAAGCTCCATCTGGTCGCGAAGTTCCTTAAGGTTGAACTGAGTAACGACATCGTCAAGTTCATTTCCGAAGACTCCGTCTTCTCCAAGGCTTATGGTTCTGTTCTCTTTGTAGAGTAGAACTTCATTTTTTAAGATATCATATACTCCCTGGAAGTTAAGGCCTGAACCTATGGGCCAGGTTACTGCGCATGCCGGCATTCCGAGAATATCTTCAAGTTCCGATATGAGTTCGATGGGGTCTCTTGCTTCTCTGTCAAGTTTGTTCATGAAGGTAAAGACGGGGATCTGCCTCATTTTACATACGGCAAAGAGCTTTCTTGTCTGAAGCTCTATACCTTTGGCAGCGTCTATTACCATTACTGCGCTGTCTACAGAGGTAAGAATTCTATATGTATCTTCACCGAAGTCATTATGGCCCGGAGTATCCATGATGGATATTACTTTTCCGTTGTAGTCAAACTGCATTACGGAACTTGTTACGGAGATACCTCTTTGTTTTTCAATTTCCATCCAGTCAGATGTGGCAAACTTGGCATTCTTTCTTGCCTTTACTGTTCCCGCCTGCCTTATAGCGCCTCCGTGGAGAAGCAGTTTTTCCGTAAGGGTCGTTTTACCTGCATCCGGGTGGGATATGATGCCGAATATTCGGCGCTTTTCAATTTGTTTTTCTAATTCCTGTTTATTCATATATTAACCTATATCGTCTTATAGCTGTAATTGTTTGGTTTCAAATGATGATTCTACATATTTCGTGTACCTAAATACTGTAAATAAAAATACCAATGGATTATATCATAACAATTGAACTTGTAAAACCACAACATATAGCGTAGAATTGAAATGTTAATAAAAAGCTCTAGTGTATTTAAGGCAGGTAATAATATGAAATGCCCATTTTGTGAAACTCCGGATACCAAAGTTATCGATTCCCGTCCTACAGAAGACGGTCATGCCATAAGACGCCGCAGGGAATGCCCTGCATGCGGAAAGAGATTTACTACTTA
>CAZALQ010000203.1:0-3188 GCA_964485605.1 uncultured Oscillospiraceae bacterium | reverse complement strand
GAAGCAGGAGGAAAGGCAGAGGTCGTCTAATGGGAATCATCCAGACATTTAAACAGGCCTGGAAAATTCCGGAGATGCGTAAAAAGCTTCTCTTCACACTGATGATTCTTGTACTTTTCAGGCTTGGTTCAAACATCCCCGTTCCGGGCATCAACAGAGCCATGATCAAGGCTATGTTCGATGCTTCAAATGCCGGACTTTTCGGATTGTTTGACTTGTTCTCAGGCGGTGCCTTTGGTAACTTCACAATATTTGCCTTAGGTATTTCGCCTTATATCACAGCTTCCATTATCCTGCAGCTTTTAACAGTTGCCTTCCCGGCACTGGAAGAGCTTTCAAAGCAGGGTGAAGAAGGAAGAAAGAAAATGGAAAGAATCACGAGGTATATAACCCTTGGTCTTGCAGCACTGCAGGGCTTTGGATATACCTTCGGACTCTTCAGAGACTATCTTACATATAACGATATACTTTCAAAGATAGTCATAGTAATAATACTTATGGCAGGTGCATGCCTTACCATGTGGCTTGGTGAAAAGATCAACGAGCACGGAGTCGGAAACGGAATATCACTTCTCATTTTCGCCGGAATCGTATCCAGGATCCCCACAGGTATAACCAATACATTTAAGGGCCTTAAAGAGGCTGGATGGGCATTCCTCTCAACAAAGACTGTTGCTGAGGACGGAACGGTGACAAGAACCATTGGTATACTGACAGTTCTTCTCTTCGTTATCTTCGCTCTCGCGGTAATAATCGGAATCATCATTATTACCGAAGGAACAAGAAAGGTTCCCGTTCAGTATGCAAAGAGGGTTGTAGGCCGCAAAATGTATGGCGGACAGAGCACGCACATTCCGCTTAAAGTCAACCAGGCAGGAGTTATTCCTATCATCTTTGCAAGCTCAATGCTTCAGTTGCCGGCAACCATAGCATATATGGTACCGAACAGCGGATATGCAAAGTTCATAGAGAAGTATTTCTCAACAGACGGAAATCCGGGATTCTGGATCTACTTCATCTTTGAGATCATCCTGATTATTGCTTTCACGTATTTCTACGGTACTATCAGTGTTAACCCACCTGAGATCGCAGATAACCTGAAAAACAATGGTGGTTTTATCCCCGGTATCAGACCGGGCAAAGAAACGGCAAAATATATCACAAAGATATGCGCCAAACTAACTATTGTAAGTGCTATATTCCTTGCACTGGTAGCTGCAATGCCTACACTTCTGCAGCACTGGACAGCTCTTGCCATCGGATTCGGCGGCACGTCCCTGATCATTGCTGTAGGCTGCGCTCTCGATACGGAAAGAGCCGTCGAGACCCAGCTCCAGATGCGTAACTATAGCGGATTCTTAAAATAGGAGAGCTAAAACCATGAAGCGCGTTGTATTATTAGGACCCCCGGGAGCCGGCAAAGGCACTCAGGCAAAAAAAATCAGCGAAAAGTATAATGTACTGCATATCTCAACGGGAGATATATTCAGAGCCAACGTCAAAGAGGGAACACCTCTCGGACTTAAGGCAAAGGAATATATGGACAAGGGAGCCCTTGTTCCCGATGAACTGGTATGCGACCTGGTAGAAGACAGACTCACATGGGATGACTGCAAGAACGGTTATCTTCTTGACGGTTTCCCGAGAACTGTTTATCAGGCAGAGCACTTTGACCGCTTCCTTAAAGGAAGAGATCATGAGCTCGATGTGGTCTTGGATATCGAAGTTCCTAACGAGGCTATACTTCCTCGTATGGCAGGCCGCAGGGTCTGCCGCGGCTGCGGAGCTTCCTACCATGTAGTCACACATCCCCCCAAGAAGGAGGGTGTATGCGATCTGTGCGGAGGAGAACTCTATCAAAGAGAAGACGACTCCGAAGAAACAGTAAAAGCAAGACTGCAGGTATATGCGGACCAGACAAGTCCTCTTATCGAATACTATACAAAGAGCGGCAAGAACGCCGTCGTAGACGGAAACCGCCCTGTTGAAGAAGTATTCGAAACAATATGCGCCCTTCTGGGAGATTAAGTCATGATCGTAATTAAGAATAAATCTGAAATCGAACTTATGATAAAGGCCGGCGAAGTTACGGCTGATATCCTTAAGGAACTTCCATCGGTTATAAAGCCGGGTATGTCCACAAGAGAGCTTGATAAATGGATAGAAGATTTCATATTAAGAAACGACATGAAACCCGCATTTAAGGGTTATGGCGGTTTCCCCGCCACAGCCTGTATCTCGGTAAACGAGGAACTCATTCACGGTATCCCTTCCAAGAAGACAATTCTTAAGGAAGGTGATATCGTAACAGTGGACCTCGGAACCATATACAAGGGCTATTACTCCGATGCGGCAAGAACCTACCCGGTAGGCAAAATAAGCGAAGAGAAACAAAAACTGATCAAGGTAGCTGAGGAAAGCTTTTTTGAAGGACTTAAGTACTGCAAAAAAGGCAACCGCATAGGCGATGTATCCCATGCAATTCAGGAATATGTCGAATCCTTCGGCTTCTCGATCATCAGAGATTACACGGGTCACGGTGTCGGAACAGACCTTCACGAAGACCCGGCAGTGCCAAACTACGGCAAGCCCGGACACGGTCCTAAACTGGTTCCGGGAATGACCATCGCCATCGAGCCCATGATTGCGGCCGGTGATTACGACGTAGATGTGCTTGATAATGACTGGACAGTCGTCATGAGCGACGGAAGCATGTGTGCACATTACGAAAACTCGGTGGTTATTACAGAAGGAGAACCTATCCTTCTCACTTGCAAAGACAGGCAGCTGTAATAGCTTTAAGGTTTACCGGAAAAGGAGGAAAGGCTGTATATGGCCAAAAGCGATAATATAGAAGTCATGGGCACAGTCGTTGAGAGTCTTCCGAACGCAATGTTCAGAGTAAAGCTTGAAAACGATTTCATGGTACTTGCCACTATCTCTGGCAAGATGCGCATGAACTTCATCCGCATTCTGCCCGGCGATAAAGTTCGTATGGAGCTTTCACCCTACGACCTTTCAAGAGGCAGAATTACTTGGAGAGATAAATAGTCCTACACAGGAGGAAAATTAAATGAAAGTCAGAAGCTCAGTAAAACCTATCTGCGAAAAGTGCAAGGTCATCAAGAGAAATGGCAAGGTAATGGTCATTTGCGAGAACCCCAAGCATAAGCAGGTACAAGGTTAAC
>CAZALQ010000202.1:2348-3225 GCA_964485605.1 uncultured Oscillospiraceae bacterium | reverse complement strand
GACTATGAAAAGAGATTCAAGAGGCTTGAAGCTGAAAATGCCCGTCTCAAGAAACTCAAAGATGAGGAAGTGGCAAGAATAAGAGCCAAGTATAACAACAGACGCCACGCCGATATGGAAAGAAGAAAATCTACTGAGACTAAGAACAAGATCAGGAAGCTTCACGATAGGTTCTCAAGGATGATCCTTAAGCCTACTGAGACTATGTATGTACCTAAGGACTTGATGTCTGCAGCGGTGGCGGTTTGCAATGTGGTAAACCCCGGATATGGCGAAGGCACTAAGCTTAGAAAAGCTCTTGATGAAGCAAGAAGATCATTCCCAAAGGTTTCTAAGGAAAATGGAATACTGTCAAGCGATTTTGATCCAAGAATCGAAAGCGAGATTGACGAACTTGCAGGACTTTTTGATGAAAAGCCGGAAGGGTGGTCTATAAAAGACGCAAGCCTTGAAGAACTCAATAGAATATACGACGCTATGAACGGTGTATATGAGTGTATCAGAATGTCTACCAAGCTTATAAGAGAGGAAGGCGAAAAGGATGCACGCAAGGCAGGTCTTAAGTGGATGGAAGAGTTGCGCGAAGGCAAAGGCGTAAACACTGCTCTTGGTAAACTCGCTGATAAGGTATCTTCATCATTCTTAAACGCATATAGAGAGTTTAGAAAGATATGCGGGTACAATGACAACGGCGAGATAATGGAGACTTGGAAAGAGTTAAATCACGGTCAGAGAGATATGTTTGACGCCCAGCTCGAAGCAAGTAATCTGTTAAACGACGCCTACGGCGATTCAAAAGCAGTGACAAAGATGCTCTCTAAGCTTGATTCGGACCTTGTAAAAGTACCGTTAAAGTTTGAATCCGGTAACGCTCCCG
>CAZALQ010000202.1:627-2291 GCA_964485605.1 uncultured Oscillospiraceae bacterium | reverse complement strand
CATTATGCACGGGCAGTCGCAGGCCAATATGCGTCATATGATGCTCGGCGGTGTAAGTATCCCTGTGAACTTAAAAACTAAGAATAAGAAAAAAAGATACGAAACTACGCGCAAGGTTAAAGGCATCAACTACGAAGTCATAAGGCAGATGGAGATGCAGTTAACGAGTGAGGAAAGAGTGATCCTTGACGCGATGAAAAAACTCTTCTGGGAGTGGTCCGGCGAAAAGATAAACGAAACATCGAACAAGCTCTATGGTTTTGAAAGAGCAAGGGTAAAAAATTATTTTCCGATCACAGTAGACGAGAAATATGTAGCAGCGGATATATCAACCCTTAAGTTTGACAAAACCATAGAAGGCGCAGGGTTCTTAAAAGAGCGTGTGGTGTCAAATAACCCTATCGTCCTTGATAACATACTTGATGTTGCTGAAAAAACCATACACTCAACATCGCTTTTCTATGGGCTTGCCATACCGATCAGGAACTTTAACAAGATAATAAACACAGGAAGCTATGAATTATCAGAAGTAGAAGGAGACGATGCATCAAAGGTATTAAATTCCCCTAAAAATAAAACGCTTTATTATGTGCCAACAGATTCCGTAAAGCAGGCGCTTCACGAAAAATGGGGAATGACAGCGAGAAAGTATATTGATAATCTGGTAGCTGATCTCCAGCAGGCAAGAAGCAGAGACTTTACCTGGTATGACAGATTAAGAGGTAACTATGCAAGTGCAGTACTGACTGCAAACGCTTCTGTTATCATCAAACAGACTTCTGCTTATCCTACAGTAGCAGCTATAACGGGATGGGGACCAACTGTAAAAGCTATGCTAAGAGGAGGAATACACAACCATCCTCTGTCAAAGGCTGATGTTGAGTTGATAAACAAGTACACTCCTTTGTACTGGTACAGAAATCAAGGGAATAACTCAAGAGACTTTGCGGATATAAGAGATATGGACTCTGCGATAAACAAGATCCCGGGGATTAAGTTCACAAAAGACCTTATACAGAAGGTTGATATGGCTATGGTTGGTAGGTTCTGGTATGCAGCTCAGTATTATGTTGATAGCAATTATAAAGACTTGGCGGCCGGAAAGAACGGAACGGAAGAACAAAAAGACGCCTACTACAGAAAGGTTGCGGAAGTCTTTGACAGAGCCGTGGAAGAAACCCAGTCAACAAATATGGTTATGCAAAACGCCGACATTATGAGAAATCCTAACGGCGCTATGAAGATGATAACGATGTTTATGGGACAGGGCTTGCAAAACTTCGGCATCATATATGACAACCTCGCTAATATGCGCGCTAAAGAAAAGCAGTTCAAGGAAGGTAAATGTACAAAAGAGGTTTTATCAAGAGCAAGAAAAGACTTCGCAAACGCCCTGACCTCTCAACTTGTGTCTGCGGTTATGTTTGCGGGACTTGCCGTGGTAGCAAGAGCACTTCTCCATAGAATGAATCCATACAGGGATGATAAAGAAGAAGTAACTGCAGAATCCATAGCAAAAAGATTTTTTGGGGATATGCTTGAAAACATCATAGGGTCTGTGCCGCTTGGAAGTCTCATATACGAAACTGTAAACGGCCTTGCAAGTAACAAAGGTGCTTATGGTGTTTATGGTCAACAGGATGTGGTTTTGGAGTCGCTAAATG